>NZ_MCGS01000015.1:0-32284 GCF_002607755.1 Serratia sp. BW106 | reverse complement strand
GTTTAATCCCCACGCTCGAACACCGTCCTCTGATTTAAGTCGCCCCAGCTCTGGGGCGATGTCATTTCTGACTGATTAAAACCGCACTGCCACGGGAACATTTCACTATGCGCCTGCTTTCTGCCTTCACCAGCGATACCGATAAAGCCCTATGGCGCCTTGCGCTGCCCATGATTTTCTCCAATATCACCGTGCCATTGCTTGGGCTGGTGGATACTGCGGTGATCGGCCACCTCGATAGCCCGACCTATTTGGGCGGTGTAGCGGTGGGCTCCATGGCGACCAGTTTCCTGTTTATGCTGCTGTTGTTCCTGCGTATGAGTACCACCGGACTGACCGCACAGGCGCTGGGGGCGCAAAATCCGCAGGGGCTGGCGCGTGCCTTTATGCAACCCTTGCTGCTGGCCGTGTTGGCCGGGGTGGCCATTGTACTGCTGCGCTATCCGCTGATTGAGTTGGCGCTAAAAATCGTCGGTGGTGACGGGGCGGTGCTGGAGCAGGCTCGGTTATTCCTCGAGATCCGCTGGCTAAGTGCCCCGGCGGCGCTGGCCAATATGGTGATCCTGGGTTGGCTGCTTGGCGTGCAATACGTGCGTGCGCCGGTGATCCTGCTGATTGTCGGCAATCTGCTGAATATCGTATTGGATATCTGGCTGGTGATGGGGCTGGGCTGGAACGTGCAGGGTGCAGCGACGGCGACTGCCATCTCTGAATATGCCACGTTGCTGCTGGGGTTAGGGCTATCCTGGCGAGTGATGCGCATACGCGGTATTTCTGTGCCGATGCTGCGTCAGGCCTGGCGCGGTAATCTGCGGCGTCTGCTGGCATTGAATCGCGACATTATGCTGCGTTCATTGTTGCTGCAACTGTGTTTTGCCTCGCTGACTATTTTCGGTGCCCGGCTTGGCGGCGAGGTGGTCGCAGTAAATGCGGTACTGATGAATTTGCTGACCTTTACGGCTTACGCGCTCGACGGTTTTGCCTACGCGGTGGAAGCACATTCGGGCCATGCCTATGGGGCTCGTGACGATAGCCAACTGCGTAAAGTATGGCGTGCGGCTTGCCGGCAGGCCTGTCTGGTGGCGTTGGGCTTTGGCCTGCTCTATGCCGTGGCCGGCCAACAAATTATTGCGGCGTTGACCTCTTTACCGGAGCTGCGCGCACTGGCGAACCACTATTTGCCGTGGCAGGTGGTGCTGCCATTGGTGGGGGTATGGTGCTATTTGCTGGACGGCATGTTTATTGGTGCCACCCGCGGCGCAGAAATGCGTAATAGCATGGCAGTGGCGGCGGCTGGTTATGGCCTGACGCTGTTTACCCTACCGGTACTGGGCAATCATGGGCTATGGCTGGCGCTGGCGGTATTTCTTTCACTGCGTGGCATCGCACTCGGTTGGATTTGGCATCGCCACAGAGTGGATGGGACCTGGTTTGCAGCGGATTCGGCACGATAAAAAGCATTTAAACATTAATTTTATTTATGTTTTTTGTTCATATTAAGTTACATTTTCTTGAGCCAAATTGTTTCCGCTTACTTGCTGTTCTTTCGGGGTTTTTACTGAATTATATTTATTTGGCGAATTTTTATCCTGACTTTTTCCTTTTTATCGCTATCTGTGGCTATAGTTAATCATGTGGCTGGCGGAATGAATGGGAATAAGCATTCCATTTGTTCTGGTCGATTGACCAAAATTATTACTCAGTTAAGCCCAGCGACGAGTTTTTAAAACTGACTAATCACAGGTAACGGAGAGGTTATGAACAAAGATCAAGCCGACGGTAACTGGAAGCAGTTTAAAGGGAAAGTGAAGGAACAATGGGGCAAGCTGACCGATGACGATCTGACGGTCATTGAAGGGAAACGCGAACAGCTTGTCGGTAAAATTCAGGAACGTTACGGCTACCAGAAAGAGGCGGCCGAGAAAGAAGTGAAATCCTGGGAAGACCATAACAAGTATCGCTGGTAACGCGATGGGCCGCAGTGGATTGCGGCCACAGGCTACTTTTAAAGGCCTGGCGTTTTTATCCCCTTGACGCTATGGCCGCAGGTACAGGGAGGTACCTGAAAAACCAACCTATTTCTTCTTGATGGCAATGCTGTGATCGTGTTCGCCACAGTCATGCTTGCTGTCACAGGCTTCTACCTCAACGCAACCCGCACACAGGCCATGGGCCTCCACGACGTTGTGACGCAGGACAAAACCAGACTCTTTCGCCAGTTTTTGCAGCGTCTCTTCGACCCCTTCGGTCGTCCGTTCGGTCACCTGACCACAGCGATCGCAGATAAACAGCGCGGAAGTATGCGTCGGCTGTTCAAAGTGATGGCACAGCACGTAGCTGTTGGCTGACTCAACCCGATGAATGAACCCCTGTTCCAGCAGGAAATCCAGCGCACGGTACACCGTTGGCGGTTTGGCCTGGGGTTCGGCGACGCGCAGCAGATCGAGCAGGTCGTAAGCGCTGATGGCACCGGGCTGCTGTGCCATCAGGCGTAACACTTCCAGCCGCTGCGGTGTCAGTCGCACATTGCGTTGCTGACAGAGTTGTTCAGCCTGCGCCAGCAGCTTTTCCTGGGTGCTTGAGTTCATGGCAAATTTCCCGGTACGTAAAAAAGCCGATTTTACCATGCTTCAGCCGAATCGCCGAGAGTCGGCCCCTTTTCCTCTGATATGGCGCACTAATCGACTGGTTTACCGCCTGCCGCCAGCCTGGATTGCGATGATGTTCACACTTGGCGGCTGAAGTCGGAGGCAGTCAATCCTTAGCTGGCGAGTGAGTGTTGCAAGCGACCCGCCAATGCGGCCAGGTCCGGCGCGGGATTATGGCCAATCAGCATAAAGCCATGACGGCCATCGGCCCAGTAGACTACGTTCATGCCCTGGCGGCGCTCGCTCTCTGCGGGCAGCGGTTTGCCCGATTGCTGAATGATGCACAATGCCAGCGCACCATACTGCGCATCCTGCCAGGTCAATTGAGCGATACGCCGATCGTCGTAAGCCAACACGCGGGCGTTTTTCAACTCGGCGCCGCTCAGTATCAATTTCGGTGCCGAGAGGGCGATACCCAGTCGCTCGCCGGTTTGTTGTAACTGATGGGCGATCTGCGTTGCCGTGTCATCGTAGCCTGCCAGCGTTTCAGGTGTGTATAGCGCCATATACTGGGCGACCAAACCGCGCCAGTTCTCTTCTGGCTGGCTGAGCTGTAAATAGGCGCGATCGCCTGCGATGCCCAGTGCTAAAAAACCGACGGCGGCGGCTATCAGGCCACGCCGGCTGACACCATGCTGCATTGCAGGGGCAGTAAGGGGGCCTTCGGCCCGCAGCCGTTGTACCGGCGCTTCATCAAGCAAAGGATCAAATGCCTGCTTAAAGGGCAGGTTGCTGCGTGCCAGTAACGATAAACGCTCGGCCAGTGCCGGTTCGCCGCCCAGGCGCTGTTCCAGAAGCTGGCGCTGTTGTGGATCCAGTTGATTATCCAGATAGGCGACCAACAGTTCATCCGCGCTGTAGGTTGAACTCATGATTGTTCTCCTTTTGCCTGCGGTGAGCGGCTTTGCAGCACGCTGTCGTTTGCCAATCTCAGGCGTGCCGCCGCCAGACGGCTCATGATGGTGCCAATGGGAACGCCAAGCACCTCGGCGGCCTCACGGTAGGAAAGCTCTTCCACGTACACCAGAAACAGCGTGTTCCGCTGCGCTTCCGGCAGCCGGTTCACGCGTTGCATCACCTCATTAGCCCAAATCGGATCCTCGCTATTTTCTACCCCGGTCAGTTCATCGACGTCGACAAAACCTTGCCCCTGGCGGATATGCTGGGCGCGGATCTCGTTAAGCCAGATGGAGTGAAGGATGGCAAACAGCCAGCGGTCCATACGCGTCCCCACGGCAAACTGTGCGGCGCGCTCCAGCGCCCGCACACAGGTGGCCTGCACCAAATCGTCGGCAACATCCCGCCGGTGGGAAAGCACCAGGCCGTAGCGCCACAGGCGGGATAGATACTGGCCGATTTCGTTGCGGATCGCGTCGCTACTGATGTTTGCCTCCGGTTCGGCTAGATCATGATTCTGGGTGGTTATCGATGGCCGCAGCCAGATCGCGGTACTCTTCGCAGCCCGTGCCACACAGCGATTGGATCACCTTCAGTTGTTCTTTCGCCAGGTCCTGACGGCCCTTGACCATATAGGCTTCGCCCAGATATTCACGGACTTTTGGGTATTTCGGATCCAGCGCCACTGATTTTAAATAGTAGCCGATCCCTTCATCGGTGCGGCCGAGCTTGCGGGTAGCGTAACCCCGGTAGTTGAGCGCTACGGCGGTGTTGGGATCCTTCAGGGTATTGAGCATATCGAGCGCTTCCTGGTAACGACCGCTTTTTGCCAGCGCATAGGCATAGTTCGCCCGATCGTTGTCGTCGATCATGCTGCTTTTTTCCACCATGCAGGTCTTGGTTTTTGTGTCGTATATCTGGCCTTTCGGGCAGGTAGGCGTGGTCTGGCCGCTACTGTCACCGCCCATCGCCAGGGCCGCCCCGGAAAACAGCAAAGAACCGGCAATCACAGGCAACAGCAGGCGTTTCACGAAACTGTTCATGGTTGTTTCCTCATTGGGAAGGGTGCTGAGCTGCACCCCTGTCGAGTGAACACCCGACAGGGCTTTTTTATTCGTTTTTTAGGGTTCTTTTTTAGCCGCACGACACGACGGTTTTCCCAATGCCGCCGATTGTCGTTATAATAGCCGTTTGCGGCAGCATGCCGTTCGTTGAAACCAGACAGAATCAGGTAGCCAGTAGCCCAGCATGACGACGACAGACAACAACGCCCCAAAATACGCCGCCAATCGTTTCTCCATCGCGCCGATGCTCGACTGGACCGATCGTCATTGCCGTTACTTCCATCGCCTGCTGACCAAGGAAACGCTGCTGTACACCGAGATGGTGACCACCGGCGCGATTATCCACGGCAAGGGCGACTATCTGGCCTACAGCGAAGAAGAACATCCGGTGGCGCTGCAATTGGGCGGCAGCGATCCGGCCGCCCTGGCACACTGTGCCAAACTGGCCGAGCAACGCGGCTACGACGAGATTAACCTCAACGTCGGTTGTCCGTCCGATCGGGTGCAGAATGGCATGTTCGGTGCCTGTCTGATGGGGCAGGCAACGCTGGTTGCCGATTGCATCAAGGCGATGCGTGACGTGGTGTCGATCCCGGTGACGGTAAAAACCCGAATCGGCATCGACGACCAGGACAGCTACGAGTTCCTGTGTGATTTTATTGCCACCGTGGCCGGGCGTGGCGAGTGCGACATGTTCACCATTCATGCGCGCAAGGCCTGGCTGTCTGGCCTGAGTCCGAAAGAGAACCGCGAAGTGCCGCCGCTCGACTATCCGCGCGTCTATCAGCTTAAACGTGATTTTCCAACGTTGACTCTGGCCATAAATGGCGGGGTAAAAACGCTGGAAGAGGCGAAGGAGCACCTGCAGCACCTGGACGGTGTGATGATGGGGCGCGAAGCCTATCAGAACCCAGGTATTCTGGCGCGGGTCGACAGCGAACTGTTTGGCCGCCAGACCGA
Source organism: Serratia sp. BW106 (assembly GCF_002607755.1). Classification (NCBI taxonomy): domain Bacteria; kingdom Pseudomonadati; phylum Pseudomonadota; class Gammaproteobacteria; order Enterobacterales; family Yersiniaceae; genus Serratia; species Serratia sp. BW106. Next base: position 26,715 of record NZ_MCGS01000015.1, on the reverse strand, counting down.
CGTGATGGACAGCGTGGCGATTATTGAGTCGCTGTACCCTTACATCGAACGTGAACTGTCGAACGGCACTTATTTGGGCCATATTACCCGTCATATTCTGGGCCTGTTCCAGGGGATCCCGGGAGCGCGCCAGTGGCGCCGACATTTGAGCGAAAATGCCCACAAGCCAGGGGCCGATGCCCGGGTGGTTGAGCAGGCACTGGACCTGGTGCGCTTACCGCGTACCGAGATGGCATAACAGAGATAAAATCTGACTAAAAGTTAGTTGTTTTGACCAGGCATGTCGCGTTATGTGATGTGCCTTTTTTTTAATTTCAATCACTTAGTTTTTACGCAGTTTTGGCACGCTTCTTGTAATAGCTCAGCAGATACTTTGTTTTGCGAAGGAGCAAAATCATGTTGGAACTCTTCTTTCTGGTCGGTTTTGTCGTCATGCTGATGGTGACCGGGATTTCGCTGCTGGGTGTGTTCGCCGCGTTATTGGTGGCAGCCGCGTTTATGCTGATCGGCGGCCTGTTTGCGATGATGATTAAGCTGTTGCCGTGGCTGATTTTGGCGGTGGTGGTCGTTTGGATCTACCGTTCGATGCAGAAACCGCAAATACGCCGCTACTAATTTTTTGTCGAACAATCAGTCGGTCACGCTGAAATCCACGCAACAGACTTGCTCTGAATGCGGCAGCGATCACAGCTTGGTGTTTTAAATGCTAATGCGGCGTATTAGCCGTGTTTTTTGCGTTTCCGGGCTGTTAGCATGTTTGTCGATGCAGCGATGCGACCGATTTCATCACCGCAAGAGACAATAATACCCAATACGAGTGTTGCTCAAGCAACCCCCTGTCTCTGGCGGACTCTGCTCTACCCCTACAAACGCAGTAATAGAAAGGGCTCCGTAAGGAGCCTTTTTCTATTGGTCACCATCCCGAGATATCAGGCTGCCGGCCAGGTATCACTTTCAAGCTGCAGCGTGCGTTCCAGGGTCATATTCAGCTCACACATGGCAGAATCCAGCATATCGCCGGAACCATGGGGTGCCGCGACCAATGCCATACACTGACTGTCTTTGAACTTCAGCCAGTCGCGTTGCGCCTGACGCCAGGCTTTTGGTGCGGCTTTAAACTTGAGAGATTCCTTGTAGGATTTGTTCAAGCGAGTGTCCCAAAGCTTTAATTCCGCTTCAATACAGGCTGCTGCACCAGGCGTGTTGCCACCCTGTTGGTCCATACACTGCGTATAAACCGCGGAATAGTGATACTTCATCAACGCGTTTTTCTCGGTGTTCTGGCTGGCGGCCTGCGCTGTGGAGAGTAAAGCAGGAGCTGCGGCGAAAACCAGTGCTGCGGTCAGCATTTTCAGTTTCATTTATGATTTATTTCCTTATTGATCAACATTAAATGCCAGAGGATCATATTCCATTTGCGGTAATTATTCGATGCTGCGCAGCACTTTATACTGCCTTCGTTTTGTAAGGATATTTGTCTTAGCGGCCGGGGATCAGCAGGCTTGAACCGCTGGTGTTACGGCTTTCCAGCACCTGATGGGCACGTTGCGCGTCGGCCAGTGCAAACTTTTGCTCTTCCTTCACGTCGACCTTGATAGCCCCGCTGCCAATCAACGAAAATAGCTCATTGCTGGCATACTGCAGCTCCGCCCGGTTGGTAATGTAGCCGTTAAGCGAAGGGCGGGTGACGTACAGCGAGCCTTTTTGGTTAAGCAGCGCCAGATCGACGCCGGTGACCGGGCCGGAGGCATTACCGAAGCTGACCATCAAGCCACGACGCTTCAGGCTGTTGAGTGAGGCCTGCCAGGTACTTTGGCCTACCGAGTCGTACACTACGCCGACTTTCTCGCCCTGTGTCAGTTCAGCCACGCGTTGGGCGATATCTTCCTTATGGTAATTGATGGTTGCCCAGGCGCCGGCGTGTTTTGCCAGTTCCGCCTTTTCGTCGGAGCCGACGCTGCCGATCAGTTTGGCCCCAAGCGCTTTGGCCCACTGGCAGGCAATCAGCCCGACACCGCCCGCGGCGGCATGGAACAGGAACACTTCGCCCGGCTGTACCTCATGGGTCTGGCGCAGCAAATAATGCACCGTCAACCCTTTAAGGAAGGACGCCGCCCCCTGCTCAAAACTCAGGTTATGCGGTAACAGCGCCACCTTTTCTACCGCAACATTGTGGACTTCGCTGTAAGCGCCAAGCGATGATTGGGCATATACCACCCGGTCACCCGGTTTCACCGCGCTGATGCCGGTACCGACCTTGATCACCACCCCGGCCGCTTCGGTGCCCAACCCACTCGGTAGCTTGGCGGGCGGGTACAGACCGCTGCGGACGTAGGTGTCGATATAGTTGATGCCGATCGCCTTGTTCTCGACCTGTACCTCACCGGCTGCCGGGTCTACGGGGGTAAAATCAACGTATTGCAATACTTCCGGGCCGCCGGTGGCGGAGAATTGGATGCGCTTTGCCATTTCATTACCTCGTGTGGGAGTCTGATTTCACCCTACGCGTTTTAGCATCGACGATCCAGTTTGCCCTGTTGCGGATTGATACCTTTTTTGCATCGGTTATGCGCAGGAATCACAGATAAAAATCACGTATACTCTCGCGTCAGGATCCTCCCTTCGCCACCGGATAAAGAATACGTTTCATGGCAGGAAAAAAACCAACCAACAGAACAAACGCAGACGAAGCCAGAGATCGCCCACGAGATCGCCAGATGGAAGGGCTGAAGATGCCGCCACATTCGCTGGAGGCGGAACAGTCCGTGTTGGGCGGTTTGATGCTGGATAACGAACGCTGGGACAACGTGTCGGAACGCGTAGTCTCCAACGATTTCTTCAGTCGCCCGCACCGCCTGATCTTTACCGAGATGCAGCGCCTGCTGGAAATGAGTCGACCGATCGATCTGATCACCCTGTCCGAATCATTGGAACAGCGGGGAGAACTGGATTCCGTCGGCGGTTTCGCTTACCTGGCTGAATTATCGAAAAACACCCCAAGTGCTGCCAACATCGGTGCTTATGCAGATATCGTACGTGAACGTGCGGTAGTGCGTGAAATGATCTCAGTGGCTAATGAGATCGCCGATGCGGGTTACGATCCGCAGGGCCGCAGCAGTGAAGATCTGCTCGATCTGGCCGAATCCCGGGTGTTCCAAATCGCGGAAAACCGCGCCAGTAAAGATGAAGGCCCGAAAGGCATCGAGCGCATCCTGGAAGATACCGTTGCGCGTATCGAACAGCTGTATCAGCAGCCGCACGACGGTGTCACCGGGGTAGATACCGGCTACCAGGATCTCAATAAGAAAACCGCCGGTTTGCAGAAATCGGATCTGATCATCGTCGCCGCCCGTCCTTCGATGGGTAAAACCACCTTCGCCATGAACCTGTGTGAACACGCCGCGATGACGCAGGAAAAACCGGTGCTGATCTTCAGCCTCGAGATGCCAGGCAACCAGATCATGATGCGTATGCTGGCGTCGCTGTCGCGCGTAGACCAAACGCGCATCCGTACCGGCCAGCTTGATGACGAGGACTGGGCGCGCATTTCCAGCACCATGGGTATCCTGCTGGAGAAGCGCAATATGTACATTGATGACTCCTCTGGCCTGACGCCAACCGAAGTTCGCTCCCGTGCGCGGCGTATTTTCCGCGAGCATGACGGTCTGAGCCTGATCATGATCGACTACCTGCAGCTGATGCGCGTACCGTCCTTGTCCGACAACCGTACGCTGGAAATCGCCGAAATCTCTCGCTCGCTGAAGGCACTGGCGAAAGAACTGCAGGTGCCGGTGGTGGCGCTGTCGCAGTTGAACCGAAGCCTGGAGCAGCGTGCCGACAAGCGCCCGGTCAACTCCGACCTGCGTGAGTCCGGTTCCATCGAGCAGGATGCCGACCTGATTATGTTCATCTACCGTGATGAGGTTTATCACGAGAACAGCGATCTGAAAGGGATTGCCGAAATTATTCTGGGTAAGCAACGTAACGGTCCAATCGGTTCCGTACGCCTGACCTTTAACGGCCAGTGGTCGCGTTTCGATAACTACGCGGGACCACAATATGATGACGAATAATCAGCTAAGGAAGTGAAATGAAAGCGGCAACCGCTGTAATCGACCGCCGCGCTCTGCGACATAATCTGCAACAGGTGCGCCGTCAGGCGCCACAAAGTCGCCTGATTGCCGTTGTGAAAGCAAACGCTTATGGACATGGCCTGCTGGAAACAGCGCACACCCTGCAAGACGCCGACTGCTACGGCGTGGCGCGCATTGGCGAGGCGCTGATGCTGCGCTCCGGCGGCATCGTCAAACCGATCCTGATGCTGGAAGGTTTTTTCTCCGCCGAAGATCTGCCGGTATTGGTAGCCAATAATATCGAAACCGCGGTACACAGCATTGAACAGCTTGAAGCGCTGGAACAGGCTACGCTGGCGCGGCCGGTACCGGTGTGGATGAAGCTGGATACCGGCATGCATCGCCTGGGCGTGCGTCCGGAACAGGCCGAGGCGTTCTACCAACGTCTGAGCGCCTGCCGTAACGTGGTGCAGCCGGTTAATATCATGAGTCACTTCAGTCGCGCCGATGAACCTGAGTCTGATACTACGCTGAAACAAATGCAGTGTTTTGAAAGCTTTGCCGCCGGTAAACCGGGGCAGCGTTCGATCGCCGCCTCCGGGGGAACCCTGTTGTGGCCGGATGCGCACAATGAATGGGTACGTCCAGGCATTATCCTGTATGGCGTCTCGCCGATGGAAGGGTCCAAAGGCTGTCAGTACGACCTGCAACCGGCCATGACGCTTAAATCCAACCTGATCGCGGTGCGCGAGCACAAGGCCGGTGAGTCGGTGGGCTACGGCGGCACCTGGATCAGCGCAGGCGATACGCGTTTGGGCGTGGTGGCCATGGGTTACGGTGACGGCTACCCGCGCAGTGCACCTACGGGGACACCGGTATGGCTTAACGGCCGTGAAGTGCCGATCGTGGGTCGAGTGTCGATGGACATGATGTCGGTCGATCTCGGGCCGGATGCTACCGACAAGGTCGGCGATGAAGTGGTGCTGTGGGGCCAGGCGTTGCCGGTTGAACGTATTGCCGACTGCACCGGCATCAGCGCTTATGAACTGATTACCAAACTGACGCAGCGTGTGTCGATGGAATACATCGGCGAATAGTCTGTGAGGGGCCGGCGCCTGCCGGTCCCAATCATTAACGCGTTACTTCTTTACCGCCAACCACCGATCGATAATGCTCTGATACTCACCGGTCGCTTTGGACAGGTGCAGCCACTGATCCACATAGAGTTTCCAGCTCAAATCATCACGCGGCAGCATGTAGGCCTTCTCGCCGTACTGCATCGGTTTTTTGGGATTAACCGCGCACAGCTTTGGATAACGTTTTTGCTGATACAGCGCCTCGGAGGCGTCGGTGATCATCACATCGGCTTTCTTGTCGACCAACTGCTGGAAAATCCCCACGTTATCATGGGTCAATGTCAGCTTGGCTTTGGGCAGATAGGCATGCACGAAGGCTTCATTGGTACCACCCGCCGGCTCCAGCAGGCGCACGGAGGGTTTATTGATCTGGTCGATGGTGCGGTATTTCTTCACGTCGGTGCAGCGCACCAGCGGGATCTTGCCGTCGGTATCCAGCATGTCGGCGAAGAACACCTGCCTTTGCCGCTGTAGCGTGACGGAAATACCGCCCATGGCAATGTCGCATTTACCGGCAACAAAATCCGGCGTCAGGGTTTTCCAACTGGTTTTCACCCATTTCACCTTGGCTCCCAGACTCTTGGCCAGCGATTCCGCCATGTCGATATCAATGCCTTCATAGCTGCCGTCTTCTTTCAGGAAGGTGTAGGGCTTGTAATCACCGGTGGTGCACACTTCCAGTGCGCCTTGTTGTATCACCTTATCCAGGTGCGATTGGGCGCTGGCGCTCCCGGCGGCTATCAGCAGTGCGAGAGGTAATAACTTTTTCATCGGCGTCCTTTTTATACATTCGTGGTTTTATGCGCGCTTTAGCCGTTCATTGTTGCTGACTTGCGCGAGTTACCCACTTTTTATGCCATTAGCAGGTGGAAACGTTCGGCATTGCTGCTGTGCGCTTCACAACCTCGGCGGGGGAAGGGTATCCACAGTCAAAAAACTGATAGGCTGTAACGTCAACATTTATTAACACAGTTTACAGGTGGCTATGTACAACATTGACGATTTTGATATGAAAATCCTGACGCTGTTACAGGCCAATGGTCGCCTGACCAATCAGGAACTGAGCGATCTGGTGGGGCTGTCGGCTTCCCAGTGTTCCCGGCGGCGCATCAGCCTGGAGCAGGCGCAGCTGATCCGCGGCTATCATGCACGGCTGGCACCGGAAGCCGTTGGGCTGGGGCTGGTGGGGCTGATAGAAGTCAGCCTGACCCAACACGGCCAGGAGCAGATCGACAGTTTCCACCAGATGCTGGAAGAAGTGGACGCTATTCTTGACGCCTATAAAACTACCGGCGATGCCGATTATCTGCTGAAGGTGGCGGTGGCAGACCTGCCGGCGCTGGATGACCTGATCAGCCAGACGCTCTCGCGGCACAAAAGCGTGGCGCATATCAAAACGGCGGTGGTGCTCAATCGAATCAAGGAAAATGGTTTGCTGCCGGTGGCGAGATAAAGCTAAAACCGATCGCCGTTTTCCGTCTATATTAGGAACATAACGCTGTGCCCGACCCACAATAATCCAGGAGAACAACCCGTGTTCCAGAACGTTGATGCCTATGCAGGTGATCCGATCCTGTCGCTGATGGAAAAATTCAAAAAAGACCCCCGTGCGCACAAGGTTAACCTGAGTATCGGCCTTTACTATGATGAGCAGGGCATTATCCCGCAGATGAAAGCGGTGGCCGCAGCGGAAGCGCAGCTGAATAGCGTGGATCACGGCGCGTCAGTCTACCTGCCGATGGAAGGCCTGCTGCCTTACCGTACTGCCATTCAGCACTTGTTGTTCGGTGCCGAGCACCCGATGTTGCAACAAGGCCGCATCGCCACCATTCAGACCGTGGGCGGTTCTGGCGCGCTGAAAGTCGGTGCCGACTTCCTGAAAAGCTACTTCCCGGATTCGCAGGTGTGGGTCAGCGATCCGACCTGGGAAAACCACATCGCCATCTTTGGCGGTGCCGGCTTCAAGGTGAACACCTATCCGTACTTCGACAGTGAAAGCCTGGGCGTGAAGTTTGACGCCATGCTGAGCGCGTTGAAACAACTGCCGAAGCACAGCATCGCGCTGCTGCACCCGTGTTGCCATAACCCGACCGGTTCTGACTTGTCCAATGCTCAGTGGGATGAAGTGGTCAAGGTGATCGCCCAACGTGAGCTGATCCCGTTCCTCGATATCGCCTATCAGGGCTTTGGCGGCGGCATTCATGAAGATGCTTATGCCATTCGCTCTATCGCCGCAGCCGGTCTGCCATGCCTGGTGAGCAATTCGTTCTCGAAAATCTTCTCGCTGTATGGCGAACGCGTTGGCGGCCTGTCGGTGGTTTGCGAAAGCGAAGAGGCGGCCGGGCGCGTACTGGGCCAACTGAAGGCCACGGTACGTCGCAACTATTCCAGCCCGCCGAACTTCGGTGCGCAGGTGGTGGCGAAGGTGCTGAACGATACGCAACTGAAAGCCCAGTGGCTGGCAGAAGTGGAAACCATGCGCACCCGTATCCTTGAGATGCGCAAAACGCTGGTGGAAGCGCTGAAAGTTGCTCTGCCACAGCGTAACTTCGGTTACCTGTTGGAACAGCGCGGCATGTTCAGCTACACCGGCTTCAGCGCGGCACAGGTTGATCGCCTGCGTGAAGAGTTCGGCGTGTACCTGATCCACAGCGGTCGTGTTTGTATGGCCGGCCTGAACCATAACAACGTGCACCAGGTGGCCGAGGCGTTTGCCGCAGTGCAGTAATATTGTTAGGGTGAATTAACGTTCATCGTAATGCGAAGGGAGCGATAGCGATATCGCTCCCTTTTTTGTTGTCGGTTTGCCGCCGGAGTTGCCGCAAACTGGATAGAGAATATACTGATTGAGGGGCGCTCACTCATGTGGCATCAGCAAACGCTAATCCTCAGCGCAAAAGCGCGTGGTTTTCATCTGGTTACCGAAGAGATTACCGACCAGCTAACCCACTTACACCGCCTGCAAACTGGCCTGTTGCATCTGTTGTTGCAACATACCTCGGCCTCGCTGACGCTGAACGAGAACTGCGATCCTACGGTGCGAGCCGACATGGAGCAGCATTTCTTGCGTCAGGTGCCAGAGAACGCACCCTATCAGCACGACTATGAAGGGCCGGACGACATGCCGGCACACATCAAATCCTCTCTGTTGGGCACGTCCTTGACGCTGCCTGTCGGTCACGGGCGACTGATGCTGGGCACATGGCAGGGAATTTGGCTGGGGGAGCACCGCATTCACGGCGGTTCACGCCGTGTTGTGGCCACGTTACAGGGGGAATAACCCAATGAATAACACAGCACTGCTGGAATACTGCATGGCGAAGCCGGGCGCGGAACAGAGCGACCAGAACCAATGGCAGGCCAGTCAGATCAAGGTCGGCGACGTGATGTTCGCCATGGTGTGCGAGGTGCAAGGGCGACCGGCGCTGGCGGTAAAATCCAGTCCGGAACTGGCGGAAAGCCTGCGGGAACACCATCCGGAGATTGTCGCCTGCGAGCGGCTGAACAAAGCGCACTGGAATACGGTGTTTCTCGACGGCAACCTGCCCAACTCGCAGTTTTACACCCTGATCGACAGTTCATATCAGCTGGTGCTTGAAGGGTTACCTGATCACGTGCGCCAGGAACTGCGCGCTTAAGCATTGAGGGCAGGCGTGTCGCCTGCCTTTTCCCATGACTCATCCTTTCTTTTGTCGGCCAAATTGTGATCGCGACTCGATAATGGGAACGTTCCCCGTTGATTGTCTGCCGGAAACGGCTAGGCTTTTATACTCGATAAACCACCAGACCAAAGGATGCCGTCAGATGGCCATGAGTGAAGAGAAACGCAAGATGATTGCCGGTAAGCTGTATGACGCCGGTGACGAGTTACTGCGCAGCGAGCGCAAACGAGCACGCCAGTTGGTACACCATTACAACCATTCTTCCCCGGACGAGACTGACCTGCGTAAACAGGGGTTGGCCGAGCTACTGGGCCGGTATCAGGGAGGAACTATAGAGCCGACGTTCCGCTGCGATTACGGCTACAACATTTTCCTGGGTAAAAACTTCTACGCCAATTTTGACTGCGTGATCCTCGACGTGTGTGAAGTGCATATCGGTGATAACTGCATGCTGGCACCGGGAGTGCATATCTATACCGCTACCCATCCGCTGGATGCGGAAACCCGCGTTGGCGGGGCGGAGTTCGGCAAACCGGTGCACATTGGCGATAACGTGTGGATTGGCGGCCGGGCGGTGATTAATCCGGGCGTGACTCTGGGGGATAACGTGGTGGTGGCATCCGGTGCGGTGGTCACTAAAGACGTTCCGGCCAACTGCGTGGTCGGTGGTAACCCGGCACGGGTGATTAAACAGCTGTAAGAAAAATCGGGCGCCGTGCTGGCGCCCGGGGACTTAGGCTCGCAGCGAGTTGATATCCACCACGAAACGGTATTTTACGTCGCTTTTCAGCATCCGCTCGTAGGCCTGGTTGATCTGCTGCATCGGGATCAGTTCGATGTCTGAGGTAATGCCGTGTTGACCACAGAAATCCAGCATCTCCTGGGTTTCTGCAATACCGCCGATCAGCGAACCGGCGATGCGGCGGCGCTTCATAATCAGGTTAAACACCTGCGGTGATGGATGGTCGTGTTCCGGCGCACCGACCAGCGTCAGGGTGCCGTCGCGATGCAGCAGGTTAAGGAACGGGTTCAGATCGTGCTGGGCGGCCACCGTGTTAAGAATAAAGTCGAAGCTGTTGGTGTGCTGCGCCATCTCTTCCGGGTTGCGGGAGATCACCACTTCGTGGGCTCCGAGGCGCTTGGCGTCCTCCACTTTGGACTGAGAGGTAGTGAACAGCACCACATGTGCGCCCATCGCCCGGGCCAATTTGACGCCCATATGCCCCAGCCCGCCGAGACCCACGATGCCGACCTTTTTACCGGGACCGGCACCCCACTGGCGCAACGGGGAGTAAGTGGTGATACCGGCGCACAGCAGCGGTGCTACACCGGCCGGATCGAGATTTTCCGGCACCCGCAGTACAAAGTCCTGATCCACCACCATCGCGGTTGAATAGCCACCGTAGGTGATGGCGCCGGTTTGCCGATCCTGACCGTTATAGGTGCCGGTAAAGCCGTTTTCACAGTATTGCTCCAGCCCTTCTTCACAGCTCGGACAGCTACGGCAGGAATCCACCATGCAACCCACGCCGACCAAATCGCCGACCTGATAACGTGAAACATGGTTGCCGACGGCGCTCACGCGGCCAACAATTTCGTGGCCGGGCACCACCGGGAAAATCGTGTTGCTCCATTCGTTGCGGGCCTGGTGCAAGTCAGAATGGCAAACGCCACAGAACAGAACGTTGATTTGTACATCGTGGTCGCGCAGGACGCGCGGCGTGTAATCAAAAGGAACCAGCGCGGACTTGGCGTCGTGCGCGGCATAGGCGTGCGTAATGTTCATGGTCACTCCAGTCATCAGTGGGTAGGGCATGGCTTCCGGCAGCAGGATGCCGGTGAGACGCGGCCTGAATACAGCAGGTGGCCACAGAGGGAACATTGATGATAAAAGCTGCGAGCGGGGAGGGAAATGCCTGAAAATGTCTAAATCTTGCCTGTTTCTGTTCAATTTGAGCGAAACAGGGAATAGCGCGGGCCGTCACAGGAACGGCCCGCCGGGCAGGGATTATTTCTTCTTCAGTAACGGCTTGAGGAAGCGTGCGGTATGCGAAGCTTCACAGTTGGCCACGGTTTCCGGCGTACCGGCAACCAGGATCTCGCCGCCGCCGCTGCCGCCTTCCGGCCCCAGGTCGACAATCCAGTCCGCGGTTTTAATCACGTCCAGGTTGTGCTCAATCACCACGATGGTATTGCCCTGATCGCGCAGTTGATGCAGCACCGCCAGCAGTTGCTGGATATCGGCGAAGTGCAGACCGGTGGTCGGTTCATCCAGGATATACAGCGTTTGGCCGGTCCCGCGTTTTGACAGCTCACGGGCCAGTTTGACGCGCTGCGCCTCACCGCCGGACAGCGTGGTCGCCGACTGGCCGAGACGGATGTACGACAGGCCGACTTCCATCAAGGTTTGCAGCTTGCGCGCCAACGCCGGGACTGCGTCGAAGAATTCGCGTGCTTCCTCGATGGTCATCTCCAGCACTTCGTGAATGCTTTTGCCTTTGTATTTCACTTCCAGCGTTTCACGGTTATAGCGTTTGCCTTTGCACTGGTCGCACGGCACGTAGATGTCTGGCAGGAAGTGCATTTCCACCTTGATCACACCGTCGCCCTGGCAGGCTTCGCAGCGGCCGCCCTTAACGTTAAAGCTGAAACGGCCCGGGTTGTAGCCGCGGCTGCGCGACTCGGGTACGCCGGCGAACAGTTCACGCACCGGGGTGAAGATACCGGTGTAGGTCGCCGGGTTAGATCGCGGAGTACGACCGATCGGGCTTTGATCGATGTCGATCACCTTGTCGAAATGCTCCAGGCCGGTCACTTCGCGGAACGGGGCCGGTTCGGCAAGGGTGGCACCGTTGAGCTGGCGCTGCGCGATCGGGAACAGCGTGTCGTTGATCAGCGTTGACTTGCCCGAGCCGGAAACCCCGGTAATGCAGGTAAACAGCCCCACCGGCAGCGTCAGCGTCACGTCTTTCAGATTGTTGCCACGCGCACCGCTCACTTTCAGCACTTTGGTCGGATCGGCCGGCACGCGCTGCTCAGGAATGGCAATCTCGCGTTTGCCGCTGAGGAACTGGCCGGTCAGTGACTCCGGCTGCGCCATGATGTCTTCGACGGTGCCTTCTGCCACCACCTGGCCGCCGTGTACACCGGCACCGGGGCCGATGTCGATCACGTGATCGGCGGCGCGGATGGCGTCTTCGTCATGCTCTACCACGATCACCGTGTTACCGAGGTTGCGCAGATGGATCAGCGTTTCCAGCAGGCGCTCGTTGTCGCGCTGATGCAGGCCGATCGACGGCTCATCCAGGACGTACATCACGCCCACCAGGCCGGCACCAATCTGGCTGGCCAGACGGATGCGCTGCGCTTCACCGCCGGACAGGGTTTCCGCCGAGCGTGACAGTGACAGGTAGTTCAGGCCGACGTTCACCAGGAACTTCAGGCGATCGCCAATTTCCTTCAACACTTTCTCGGCAATCTGGGCGCGTTGGCCGCTGAGCTTCATGTTCTGGAAGAAGGTCATGGCGTGGCCGATGCTCAGATCGGAGATTTCCGGCAGCGTGGTGTCTTCAACGAACACGTTACGCGCTTCTTCACGCAGGCGGGTGCCGTGGCACGAGGCGCAAGGACGGTTGCTGATAAACTTCGCCAGCTCTTCACGCACCGCGCTCGATTCGGTCTCTTTATAGCGGCGCTCCATGTTGTGCAGCACGCCTTCGAACGGATGGCGGCGCACGGTGGTGTCACCGCGATCGTTGATGTATTTGAATTCGATGGTTTCTTTGCCGGAGCCGCTCAGCACCGCTTTCTGCACGTTGGCATCCAGGCTGTTGAACGGCGCTTCGACGTCGAATGCGTAATGCTCTGCCAGTGAACGCAGCATCTGGAAGTAATAGAAATTACGGCGATCCCAGCCGCGGATCGCGCCGCCGGCCAGCGAAAGCTCGGGGTTCTGTACCACCCGCTCCGGATCGAAGAACTGCTGTACCCCCAGGCCGTCACAGGTCGGACAGGCACCGGCCGGGTTGTTGAACGAGAACAGCCGTGGCTCCAGTTCGCGCATGCTGTAGCCGCAGATGGGACAGGCAAAGTTGGCGGAGAACAGCAGCTCATCGGCTTTTGTATCGTCCATATCAGCCACTACCGCAGTGCCGCCGGACAGCTCCAGCGCAGTCTCAAAGGACTCCGCCAGGCGCTGTGACAGATCGTCACGGACCTTGAAACGATCGACCACCACTTCGATGGTGTGCTTCTTCTGCAGTTCCAGCTTTGGCGGATCGGAAAGATCGCAGACTTCGCCGTCGATACGCGCACGGATGTAGCCCTGGGTCGCCAGGTTTTCCAGCGTTTTGGTGTGCTCACCCTTGCGGTCTTTCACCACCGGGGCCAGCAGCATCAGGCGTTTGCCTTCCGGCTGGTTGAGCACGTTGTCCACCATCTGGCTGACGGTTTGCGCCGCCAGCGGCACATGGTGCTCCGGGCAGCGTGGCTCACCGACGCGGGCAAACAGCAGGCGCAGATAATCGTGGATCTCGGTGATGGTACCGACCGTGGATCGCGGGTTATGTGAGGTCGATTTCTGCTCAATGGAGATTGCCGGTGACAGACCTTCAATGTGGTCGACATCCGGTTTTTCCATCAGCGAAAGGAACTGGCGTGCATAGGCGGAGAGCGACTCGACGTAGCGACGCTGCCCTTCGGCATACAGAGTATCAAAGGCCAGCGAGGACTTGCCTGAACCGGACAAACCGGTGACGACGATCAGCTTGTCACGCGGGATAATCAGGTTGATGTTTTTGAGATTATGGGTTCGAGCACCACGAACTTCGATATTGTCCATTTACACTTCCCGTCTTGATGATACACCGCGCCTGTCTGGGTGATTTACGGGCGATTTTGTGATCAAACACGCAAAAAACCGGCACAGCCAGTACGAAACGCATAATTATGACACAAAAAAACCTGAATGAATATCCAGTACACGAATGCAACCAGGTCGATAGAAAGGACAATTCTGGAATACAATACGCAGTTATCAACACGGGTGTCGTTTCGGGCTGAGCGTGTTAAACTTACTCGTTTATACTGTGTAAAAATCAATCATCAGGAGAGTTCTCATGGCCAGCAGAGGCGTAAACAAAGTAATTCTGGTCGGGAATCTGGGCCAAGACCCAGAAGTCCGTTACATGCCGAATGGCGGCGCAGTGGCCAACATTACCCTGGCAACCTCCGAAAGCTGGCGTGACAAGGCGACTGGCGAGCAGAAAGAAAAGACCGAGTGGCACCGCGTGGTGCTGTTCGGCAAGCTGGCTGAAGTGGCGGGCGAATATCTGCGTAAAGGTTCCCAGGTGTATATCGAGGGCGCTCTGCAGACCCGTAAATGGACCGATCAGGCTGGCGTAGAAAAATACACCACTGAGATCGTTGTGAACGTTGGCGGCACCATGCAGATGCTGGGCGGCCGTCAAGGCGGCGGCGCACCTGCAGGCGGCGGCCAGGCTTCCGGTGCTCAGGGCGGCCAGGGCGGTTGGGGTCAACCTCAGCAGCCACAGGGTGGCAACCAGTTCAGCGGTGGCCAGCAGGCTCGCCCAGCGCAGAACAATGCGCCGGCAGCCAGCAGCAACGAACCACCAATGGACTTCGACGACGATATTCCTTTCTGATATCAGGTTGTCTGAAGCCGATGAAAAAGCCCCGAAAGGGGCTTTTTTGTATTTAAGGGATAGCGCTTTCACGCCAGAGTCACGGCTCGACGGGGGCGCCTTTGGCCTTTTCTGGTGCCGGCGCACTCCTGGTTTTATCCATCGCCAGCTGTTTGCGGCCCTGCTCGTCCATGATGAGGCGATAAGCGATGTAGTACTTATAGATGTTACTGACATAGGTCACTGTCTCGGCCCCGATCCGCTCGGCTGCCAGGTATTCCACGTTGCCAAACCAGACATTGGGGTTAAAACCGCGCTTCTCGCTTTCGGTTCGCAAACGGGCGATACGGGCCGGTCCGGCGTTGTAGGAGGCAAACGAGAACAGCACTTTGTCGAGGGGGGTCATAGGTTCGTCAGCGTAGTAGCGATCAATCATCCAGCGCATGTATTTCACCCCGGCATTGATATTGGGGTCCAGCTTGCGGATGTCACCGACTTTCAGTTCCTTACCGGTGCTCGGCATCACTTGCATCACCCCGATGGCACCGACCCGGCTACGGACCGACTGGTTGAGGCGCGATTCCTGATAACCCTGAGCCACCATCAGCAGCCAGTCGACATCATATTGGTCGCCGTATTTTCTGAACACGTCTACCAGCGCCAGCATTTTGCTGCGTTCTCTCTCTGCCGCCGCATTTTTGACATATTTGGCGCTCTTCAGGTAGCGCAGCAGGAGGGTGTTGCCCAATTTGCTGCCCTGGCGGTTGTCCTTGACGAAGTCATCAAGCAGGGCGAGCAACTGTGGACTCTCCTTGCGAACGGCCCAGGCGATGTTGGCATCGTCACGCAGCACCACATTTTCGTGCACCTGAATTTTGGGGAAAACCTGTTTCCAGAACAGAGCCTTGTGGCGATCGACCACGATCAGCGGGATCAGACCGGCGTTCAGCATCTCGATCAGGTCTTCATCTTCGAGCGATTCAGGAGCCGCCTCCAGGGTCATGAGCGGAAGTGACTCTTTGGCAAAGCGCGCGTTAAGGGCCAGCAGGCTTTCGTGATAGCTCGATGAAAAACGCACAAACACCGTCTTGCCGGAGAGTTGCTCCAGGTTTTCTACCTTCGGCGACGCGGGGCCAGAGAGCAGCAGTTCCTGAACTTTCGGGTAAAGAGGCGTGGTGAAGGCCACCCGTTCCTGACGTGCGGGAGTGACCGTGAGGTTGGCAGCAACGATGTCACCTCTGCCTTCGTTGAGTGCCGTGAGTAGCTGATCGCGCGCTACCGGCACAAAGATGATGCGTACCTTCAGATGGCGTTGTTTGAGCTTTTTATCCTTCGCCAACTTGAGATTGAGGTTGCGATCGAACTCGATAAATATGTCATGGGTGAGGCCACGCTGAGTGCCCTTGACGGTGAAGAAAAAGGTTTTGCTGTAGGTGGTCAACACCCGGATCACCCGTCGATCGAGCATGCCGGGCAAATCTCCTTTCCAGGGCTGCATGATGTCGTCCATTTTGACTTCCAGTGCCTCTCGCTCCTCCTGCGCCGGCGGCTTTTCCTCCACCGGCGCAGCATGCACCGAACTGACGAACAGCAGGGCCGTGATACACGCCAGGCAGGCGACTAGCAATCGTTGAGAAGAGAAGGCATTCATGGAAGACACTCCGAATGGTGCGTCTTTTCATTGTAGTCAAACTAAAAAAGCCCCGAGAGGGGCTTTTTAATTATCTGGGAATATTACGCTGAGAAGCCGCCGTCAATGCTCAGGCTGGCGCCGGTGATATAACCTGCCTCGGGGCCAACCAGGTAGGCGACGAAGCTGGCAATCTCTTCATCCTTGCCGTAACGGCTGATCGCCATCATCGCTTTCAACTGCTCGGCAAAATCGCTGTTGGCCGGGTTCATATCGGTATCTACCGGGCCGGGCTGCACGTTATTGACGGTAATGCCGCGCGGGCCGAGATCGCGAGCCATACCCTTGGTCAGACCGACCAGCGCAGATTTGCTCATTGCATACACCGCGCCACCGGCAAATGGCATACGTTCGGCGTTGGTGCTGCCAATATTGATGATGCGGCCACCGTCATTCATATGGCGCGCCGCTTCCTGGCTGGCGACGAACACGCTGCGTACGTTAACCGCCAGCGTACGGTCCAGATCTTCCAGCGGCAGTTCTTCGGTGCTGCCCATGGCCAGCACCCCGGCGTTGTTCACCAAAATATCCAGGTTGCCCAGACTGTTTACTGCCTGGCGTACCGCCTGCTGCAGAGCCGCGGCATCGGCACTGTCGGCCTTGATGGCCAAAGCTTTGCCGCCGGCCGCGGTGATTTCGCTGACCAGTGCGCCGGCTTTATCGGCAGAGGCGACATAGGTAAATGCCACGGCGGCACCTTCGCGCGCCAGGCGTTTGGCGATGGCGGCACCGATACCGCGTGAACCGCCCTGAATGAATGCGACTTTGCCTTGCAGAGAGAGAGTTGCGGACATGATGTTTCTCCAGAGTGGGATTAGGTTAATAAAGCTACCGGTCCAGTATCGGAGAAACGCGGATTGGGAACTAGCCACAAAGAGCTATAATCAGCTTAAACCAATGGTTTGAAATCGACGGGATAAATCATGCTCGGGCATCTGGAGTGCTTTGTCAGTAGCGCAGAGAGCGGCAGTTTTTCTGCCGCCGGTCGCAAGCTGGGGATCAGTTCTGCGGCGGTGGGGAAGAACGTCACCAAACTGGAGTCGTTGGTGGGGGTGCGGCTATTCCAGCGCAATACGCGCAAATTGACCCTGACCGAAGAGGGTGAACGTTTTTTGCAGGAAGTCAGCGGGGGATTGCTGTCGATCCAGTGCGCCTTGAAAGGCCTGAGCAGTAGCGGTGGGGTCGCGGCGGGCACACTGAAGGTCAGCATGGGCACCGCTTTCGGCCTGCATTTTGTCTTGCCGATGCTGCCGGACTTCCTGGCCCATTATCCGGCGATTGTTCCAGACTGGCATTTTGATAATCGTCAGGTCGATCTGATTGGCGAGCATTTTGACGCGGCAATCGGCGGCGGCATCGAGCTGGCGCAGGGGATGATCGCCCGCGAACTGGCACCGGCACACGGCGTGCTGGTGGCTTCGACGGCGTATCTGCAACAACATCCGCCGCTTCAGCAGCCGGAACAGTTGGCGAGTCATGCGGGTATTTTTATTCGCTCACCGCAAACCGGGCGCATCCGTAATCTGCCGCTGCGCAATGCGGATAACGAGCAGCGCGCGCCGACCATGACGATAAAAATGACGGTCAATGAGCCGGAAGCGGCGGCACGGGCTGCCGAAATGGGGCTGGGCATTGCGCTGATCAGCATGCCGAACGCCTTGCCTTATCTGGAGAGTGGTCGCCTGGTGCGAGTCTTGCCTGGCTGGTATGTCGATCGCGGTAGCGTGCGCCTGTACTTCCCCACCACCAAATTCCTGCCGACCAAAACCCGGGTATTTGTCGATTACATCACCGAACAATTCCGTCTGCAAAAGCTGGCGACACGCTTTGACGCGCGTTAGAAACGAGAAAAGCCCCTTTCGGGGCTTCATTCTTCCGTCAGTTGACTGTCTGACGATCAGTTGAAGATTTCTGCGGTGCCGTACAGTTTGTTCTGGCCACCGGCGGAGATGATACGGTAAGAGTTGGCGCCTGATGCTGCGGCTTTGTTGGCCAGTTCAGTTTCCAGTGCGCTCAGGTTAGAAGCGCCGCTAACGGACACCACACCGATTTTCTGGGCATTAGCCGCAGGTTGGTTAGTCGGCTGATCGGCAGCAACGCTGGCGAAAGAGGCGGTAGTCAGCAGCAGAGCAGTAGCAAAAATTTTGATGTTTTTCATGATTCAATCCTCAGGGTATTTTTTAGGTGAGAGGTTGTTCCCTCTCGATGTGATAGATAATAGGCTGAAGCGATTGAATAGAAAATCGGAGAGTTTTGATAATCTCAATCAAATAAATTGACTTATTTTTGAGCGCAGTTATTCCCGCTGGCGTGCGGCAAAATTCGCCACTACCCTTTAGGGCAGTAATATCCTTAAAGGAGCAAATGGCATGTCAGTCAACGCGTTTATCGGTAGCTGGTCATTGGTATCTTCCGTGTTCAAAGGGGAAGACGGCAAGGTCAATCACCCGCTGGGCGAGCAGGTGTTGGGTCGCATTAACTACGAGCCCAATGGCACCATGGCGGCGCAGCTCTACAGCGCCACCCGGCCACGCTTTGCCGCCGACGATCTGGCGCAGGGCACCGGGCAGGAAACCCGCGCCGCTTTTATCAATATGATTTGTTATTTTGGTCGCTATCAGGTGGATGAGAGCGACCAGCGGATAGTGCACCAGGTTGAAGGCAGCTCGTTCCCCAATTGGATCGGTAGCCGACAGGTGCGCTTTTATCATTTCACCGGCGATCGCCTCCAGCTTCGCACTGTACCGCTGCAGCTTGGCAACGGCGTGCAGATCGGCGAACTGGTGTGGCAACGGATAGGAGCCACCTTATGATCACTGTTCACCATCTGAATAACTCACGTTCGCAACGCATCCTGTGGTTTTTGGAAGAGTTGGAGGTGCCCTATCAGGTGCAGCGCTACCAGCGCGATCCGCAAACCATGCTGGCGCCCCCGGAGTTGAGGAAGATCCATCCGCTGGGCAAGTCGCCGGTAATCGTCGATGGCGATCTGACGCTGGCGGAGTCCGGCGCCATTATTGAATACCTGCAGGAAGCCTATGATGCACAGGGGCAGTTTATGCCGACGGACTACCACGCCCGTCAGCAGTTCCGATATTGGCTGCATTATGCCGAAGGTTCGCTAATGCCGCTGCTGGTGATGAAACTGGTCTTTAGCCGGCTGGGGCAACCGCCGATCCCCTGGTTGTTGCGGCCGGTGGCGGGGGCCATTGGCAAAGGGGTACAGCGGGAGTATCTGGATAAGCAGATTGCGCCGCATTGCGACTATCTGGAACAGCACCTGAACAAAAGTACCTGGTTTGTCGGCAACGAGTTCAGCGCGGCGGATATCCAGATGAGTTTCCCACTGGAAGCAATGGCGGCACGCGGTGCATTGGACGGTTGCCCTAAGCTGCGCGGTTATCTGCAGCGCATTCATACACGCCCGGCCTACCAGCGGGCGCTTGAGCAGGGTGGGCCTTATGACCTGCTGAGCTGAGGGAATGGGCTATACTCGATGAGGTCAACCTTCATCGGAGGTAGCCCATGGCTACGCAAATTTTTGTTAACCTGCCGGTGGGCGATCTGCCCGCATCGGTGGCGTTTTTCACCCAGTTGGGCTTTAGCTTCAACCCACAGTTTACCGATGACACCGCCGCCTGCATGGTGGTCAGCGACAGTATCTATGTGATGCTGCTGACCCACGACAAATTCAAAATGTTCACCCCGAATCCGATTAGCGACGCCAGGAAGGCGACCGAGGTTTTGCTGTGCCTGTCGCAGCCCGATCGGGCCGCGGTGGACGCTCTGGTGCGCAAGGCGATCGCCGCCGGGGGCAACACCTATAACCAGCCACAAGATTACGGCTTTATGTACGGCCACGGTTTCCAGGATTTGGACGGTCATATCTGGGAACTGATGTACATGGATGAAAAAGCTGCACAGGCTCAGTAACCCTTTTGCCCTCCGTTCGGGGGGCTTTCCCATCAGATTTACCTATGTGACAAATACCGTCTTTTCGATAATGATGGATCCCAATACTTTTCTGCATGAATTGCCGCGATCTTTGGTTGATCAGAGGGTATATAAGGCTGGATAATCGTTTGCCTTGAATAAACCACCGCAAATCACCCGCATCACGCATTGAGAGTTAATCGTTTGCCTTTGTGAGCGCCGCCAGTTGGCGACGTGAGTAAAGTACCGGAAAGCAAACGATACCCTACAAAACAGGCGTGAGCGGAATAACAAGCCTTTGAAACGGGCTGGCAATGAAACACAGGGGACAGCAACATGTCGAATTCTCAAGCGAATAACGCCGTTAAACCAAAAGGCGGGCTTGATGGCTATTTTAATATTTCTGCGCGTGGCAGCAGCGTGCGTCAGGAAGTGGTGGCAGGGTTAACCACCTTCCTGGCGATGGTTTACTCGGTGATTGTGGTGCCGAGCATGCTGGGCAAGGCCGGCTTCCCGCCAACGGCGGTGTTTGTTGCCACCTGTCTGGTCGCCGGTTTGGGCTCGCTGCTGATGGGATTATGGGCGAATTTGCCGATGGCCATCGGCTGTGCGATTTCACTGACGGCTTTCACCGCCTTTAGCCTGGTGCTGGGCCAACACATCAGCATTCCGGTGGCGTTGGGCGCGGTATTCCTGATGGGCGTGCTGTTTACCATTATCTCGATAACCGGTATCCGCGCCTGGATCCTGCGTAATCTGCCGATGGGCGTGGCGCACGGTACCGGCATTGGTATCGGCCTGTTCCTGTTGTTGATCGCCGCAAACGGCGTGGGCCTGGTGGTGAAGAACCCACTGGATGGCCTGCCGGTGGCGCTGGGTGCCTTCACCTCATTCCCGGTGGTGATGACGCTGCTCGGGCTGGCGGTGATTTTTGGTCTGGAGAAACTGCGCGTGCCGGGCGGTATCCTGTTGGTGATTATCGCCATTTCGGTAATTGGCCTGGTGTTTGACCCAGCGGTGAAATATCAGGGTCTGTTTGCCATGCCAAGCCTGGCGGATGCCAACGGCCATTCGCTGATCTTCAGCCTGGATATCATGGGGGCATTGCAGCCGGTAGTATTGCCGAGCGTGCTGGCGCTGGTGATGACGGCAGTATTTGACGCCACCGGCACCATCCGTGCGGTGGCCGGTCAGGCCAACCTGCTGGATAAAGACGGGCAGATCATCAACGGCGGCAAAGCGCTGACTTCGGACTCCCTGAGCAGCATTTTCTCCGGCCTGGTGGGCGCAGCCCCGGCGGCGGTGTATATCGAATCTGCCGCAGGGACTGCCGCAGGCGGTAAAACCGGCCTGACTGCGACCGTGGTCGGTCTGTTGTTCCTGATGATCCTGTTCCTGTCACCGTTATCTTATCTGGTGCCGATTTACGCGACCGCACCGGCGCTGATGTATGTGGGCCTGCTGATGCTGAGCAACGTCACCAAGCTGGACTTCAACGACTTTGTTGATGCGATGTCCGGCCTGCTGTGCGCGGTGTTTATCGTACTGACCTGTAATATCGTCACCGGCATCATGCTGGGCTTTAGCTCACTGGTGATTGGCCGTATCTTCTCCGGTGAATGGCGTCGGTTGAATATCGGCACCGTGCTGATCGCCGTAGCCCTGGTGGCGTTCTATGCCGGCGGTTGGGCAATCTAATCGGCTTGTCGTTTCCCCCGTCGCTTCGGCGGGGGATGTTTTATCCCCATTTCTGCTTCAGATAAGTCTCCTTCTGCCGATACTGCATTTTGAATGGCACAACAAGCTTTAACCGCTGTAAAAAAAGTGATCTACTATCGGGGGCATACTCCGGCTATGTGCTGTTGTGGTTTGAACCCTAGAGTCTAAGGAAAGCATGGAAATCTTTTTTACAATCCTCATTTTAATTTTGGTGGTCTCCCTGTCTGGGGTGGTGACGCGTATGTTGCCGTTCCAGGTACCGCTGCCGTTAATGCAAATCGGTATCGGGGCGCTGCTGGCCTGGCCACATTTCGGGCTGCACGTCGATTTTGATCCCGAACTGTTCCTGGTGCTGTTTATCCCGCCGTTGCTGTTTGCCGATGGCTGGAAAACCCCAACCCGCGAATTCCTGCACCACGGCCGTGAAATCCTTGGCCTGGCGCTGGTGCTGGTGCTGATTACCGTGGTCGGCGTGGGTTACCTGATTTACGCCATGGTGCCGGGGATCCCGTTGGTCGCGGCGTTTGCGCTGGCGGCGGTACTGTCGCCCACCGATGCCGTGGCGCTGTCCGGTATCGTCGGTAAAGGGCGCATTCCGAAGCCGATCATGGGCGTGCTGGAGGGCGAGGCGCTGATGAACGACGCGTCCGGCCTGGTTTCACTCAAATTTGCCATTGCGGTGGCGATGGGCACCATGGTGTTTACCGTGGGTGGCGCGACCCTCGAGTTTCTTAAGGTGGCGATCGGTGGCCTGCTGGCTGGCGTGGCGGTCACCTGGCTCTACAGTAAGTCGTTGCGCGTAATGAGCCGCTGGA
Organism: Serratia sp. BW106; assembly: GCF_002607755.1. NCBI lineage: Bacteria > Pseudomonadati > Pseudomonadota > Gammaproteobacteria > Enterobacterales > Yersiniaceae > Serratia > Serratia sp. BW106. Next base: position 4,045 of record NZ_MCGS01000015.1, on the reverse strand, counting down.
GTGGTGACGACCCGGCGACACAAATCGTGTTCCTGCTGTTATTGCCGTTTGCCTCTTACCTGATTGCCGAACACATTGGCGTCTCCGGTATCCTGGCCGCGGTCGCTGCGGGGATGACCATCAGCCAGTCCGGCGTGATCCGCAACGCACCACTGGCGATGCGTCTGCGTGCGAACAGCGTCTGGGCGATGCTGGAATTTGTATTCAACGGCATGGTATTCATCATGTTGGGTCTGCAATTGCCGGGGATCCTGGAAACTTCCATCCTGCAGGCGGAACTGGATCCGACCATTCAGACCTGGTACCTGTTTGCCGATGTCGCCATTATCTACGGCGCGTTATTGATATTACGTTTCACCTGGCTGTGGCTGATGAAAAACGCCAGCCGCCGCTTTATGAAAAAACGGCCGTTGCAGTTTGGTGATTTCACCACGCGTGAACTGTGGGTGGCGTCGTTCGCCGGGGTACGTGGGGCGATTACGCTGGCCGGTGTGCTGTCTATTCCGCTGCTGCTGAGTGACGGTAGCGCCTTCCCGGCGCGCTATCAGTTGGTGTTTATCGCCGCCGGGGTGATCCTGCTTTCGCTGATTGCCGGTGTCATGGCGCTGCCGCTGTTGTTGCGCGGCGTGCAGGTGGCAGACAAGAGCGTCAGCAAGAGTGAAGAGCGGATGGCGATTGCCATGGCGGCTGAGGTGGCGATCGAAAGTATCAACAAAATGGAAGAACGCCTGGCTGTCGATACCGAGGAGAATATCGATCCGCAGGTGCTGAAAGAGATCAGTTCGCGGGTGGTGGGGGCGCTACGGCGGCGTATCACCACCAAAGACGATATCGAGAATGCGCTGATGCTGGAAAACCTCGAGCGGCGCTTCCGCCTGACGGCGCTGCGTGCTGAACGTGGTGAGTTGTATCACCTGCGCGCCACGCAGAAAATCAGTAACGAGACGCTGCAAAAGCTGTTGCACGATCTCGACCTGCTGGAAGCGCTGTTGATAGAGCGCGAAGGCTAATATCCACGGGGCCGCAGATGCGGCCCCGTTCATTTCACCGGCGGCCAGTAGTCGCGACAGCAGGCTATCCAGGCCTGGGCGCTGTGCGACAGGTAACTGCCCTGGCGCCAGATCAACCCGACTTTCCATTCCATACGTGGCTCCAGCGGCAGCCAGAGCAGGTTTTCCTTATCCAGCCACTGGCAGACCGGTTCCGGCAGGGTGGCGATACCGACCCCTGCCTGCACCATCGACGCCAGAAAATCCCATTGCCCGCTGCGCACTGCTATCTGTGGCTCAAAACCGGCCTGACGGAAGGCTTTCATCAGCATCTTGTAGAGCGCAAAGTCTTCGTTATAAAGCAGGATCGGCCAGTTGGCCAATTCATTGATATTGATGCTGGTGCGGTTCAGCCAGTGGGATGTGCGCGGTGTGACCACGCACATCGGGTGAGCGAGTAATGGCAGGAAGGTCAACGGCTGATCGGAATCGACCGGCAGAATGGTCATCGCCAGATCCAGTTCACCGGACATCACCGCCTGCTCAACCGACAGCCCGCCCAGCTCTGAGATTTTCAGCTCGATGCCGGGATAGGTCTGGCGGAACTGACGGATCAAATCGGCAATCTGCCGGCCAACCATCGGCGGGATACCCAGCCGCAGCACGCCTTTTTTTACCGAACTGATGTCTTCCAGCTCTGCCTCCAGCTGGCGGAACTCATCGATAATCGCCAGACCGCGCTGGTACACCGCCTGGCCACTGTCGGTCAGGTGCAGCTTGCGCCCTTCGCGGATCAGCAGCGTGCACTCCAGTTCTTCTTCCAGATGACGCAGCATCTTGCTGATGGTCGGCTGGGTGACGAACAATTTTTCGGCCGCGCGGGTAAAGCTTTGTTGCCGCACTACTTCGACAAAGTAGCGCAAAGTGCGGACATCCACGTTGGGTTCTCCTCAGGGACAATACCCTCGGGAAATTATTCCCTGATGGCATGATGTTGATAATTTTAATTCATTTCATGGGAGGTTTCCTGGCTGCGTATACTGTAAACCGTGAATTTTTGTTTAAGGTCATCTTTCATGTTACTGGCGTTACGCCATGCTGCTCCCTCTCTGCTGGCCCGATTGCAGGTGCCGATCCAGGTTGTCTTATACGCGGTGTTATTTTTGATTGCCGATCGGCTGGTGCAACAGTTTCATCTGCCGCTGCCCGCCAATATTATCGGCATGTTAATGCTGTTGGCGCTGATCTTGCTGCGTATTCTGCCGTTGAACTGGGTCAGGGCCGGTTCACGCTGGCTGCTGGCCGAGATGCTGCTGTTCTTCGTCCCGGCGGTGGTGGCGGTGGTTAACTATGCCCAGTTGCTGATGGTAGAAGGCTGGAAGATTTTCCTGGTGATTGCCGTCAGTACCACGCTGACGTTGGGCGCGACGGGTTTGGTGGTCGATCGAGTGTATCGACTGGAAGTCTGGCTGCAGCGGCGAAAACAGCGCGATGAATGATTTTACCCTTGGCATCGTCTGCTTTCTGGTGACGCTGGCGCTGTACTTCGCCAATAAAAAACTCTACCGCCGCCGCCGTACCTTACTGCTGATGCCACTGGTGCTGACCCCGATGATCCTGGTGCTGTTGCTGGTGGTCACCCATATTTCGTATCAGGATTACATTGGTGAAACGCACTGGTTGCTGTGGCTGTTGGGGCCGGCGACTATCGCCTTCGCGGTGCCGGTGTACGAGAATCTGCATATCATTCGCCGCCATTGGCTGTCGCTTAGCGCCGGGGTGTTGACGGCGGTGCTGGTGGCGGTTTACAGCTCAGTGTGGCTGGCACGCCTGCTGACGCTGCCGGAAGAGGTGCAACGCAGTCTGGCGGTGCGATCCATCACCACGCCGTTTGCACTGGAAGCCGCCAAACAGATGGGTGGGCAGGCAGATCTGGTGGCGCTGTTCGTGGTGATCACCGGGGTGTTCGGCATGGCGGTGGGGGACATGTTGTTCCTGCGGTTGGCGGTGCGCAGCAGTCTGGCGAAAGGTGCCGGGCTCGGGGCATCGTCGCACGGTGCCGGTACCGCAAAAGCTTATGAGATGGGCCAGGAAGAAGGGGTTGTCTCCAGCCTGGTGATGATGTTGGCAGGGATTATCACGGTGATTGCCGCGCCGCTGATAGGGCAACTGATGTGGTAAGCCTGCGGTTGTATTGCCGATGGAGGGCCATATCGACATGGCCCTCATTATCCGCTTTGTCAGGCCGTTGCAGCGGTCTTGATCAGTTCCACCACCAACGGGGAAAGCTCGTTACGTAATGCCGCACGTTCGGACTGGAACAGCGTGGCAGCGTAAAAATGGTGCCCCGGCAATTCGACTGACCGCACGTCACCTTCGCTGTCATGGCCGCTGATAATCAGCGGATGTTGCTGTAGATCGGCGACAAACTCCGGGTTAACGCCGAAGTTACAGTGGTAGCCTTCGTGCGTTTCCAGCTTGCCGTAGACACGGGCGGCCAGCGTATTCGGCTGGAAAAGAATGGCACCGCTTTTTTCGACCAGCGAACAGCTTAGCGGAGCAATCACCAACCGGCCACCGCTATCGGTTTCCGCATGTCCGGCATCGTGCCAGCCCATGACGTTACGGGCGTATTCCACAATCGCATACTGGAAGCCACCGCAGGAGCCGAGGAAGGGGACGTTCTGCTCACGGGCATGGCGGATCGCCATAAAGACACCGTCGTCATGATTATACGGGCTGCCGGGTACCACCCAGATCGCATCATAGCCTTGCAGTACCGAGGGGGCGGTAATGGTTGCTGTGGGCAGCCAGTGAGATTGGATATCGACGTTAAGGTGTGTGGCGGTAAGCTGGAGAGCAATAGGGATGGCCTGGTGAGAAACGGCCTCGGGTTTGTAGTCACCGACCAGAGCAATGCGAACTTGAGCTTTCATCATTTCCTTTTCCTGTGCGGGTAAAAAAGGAGATTACAGTAAAGCCGAACGCCAATCCGCAGTTTTTTTAAACGCGGCGCACAAAAAAGCCCGGCGTTGGCCGCAATGCCGATCAGTTAA
>NZ_MCGS01000014.1:203500-206320 GCF_002607755.1 Serratia sp. BW106 | reverse complement strand
TTTAGCCAGAACGGTGGTGATTGCTGCAGTCAGGGTAGTTTTACCGTGGTCAACGTGGCCGATAGTACCAACGTTAACGTGCGGTTTGGAACGTTCAAATTTTTCTTTAGACACGGCTATATTCCTTACTCTTATGCTCTCCCCTCATGGAGAGAGCACTGATCAATGTGTTAAACCCGAAAGCTTATTTACCACGGGCTTCAATAACGGCCTGAGCGACGTTGTTCGGCGCATCATCGTACTTCAGGAACTCCATGGAGTAAGAAGCACGGCCTTTGGTCAGAGAACGCAGTTGAGTTGCGTAGCCGAACATCTCGGACAACGGAACTTCAGCGTGAATCTGAACGCCAGTAGCGTTGGATTCCTGACCTTTCAGTTGACCACGACGACGGCTAAGGTCACCGATGACGTCACCAGTGTTCTCTTCCGGCGTTTCAACTTCAACCTTCATGATTGGCTCAAGCAAAACAGGTTTCGCTTTCTTAAAGCCATCTTTAAAGGCGATAGAAGCGGCCAGTTTAAACGCCAATTCGGAGGAGTCAACATCATGGTAAGAACCGAAATGCAGACGCACACCGAGATCAACAACCGGGTAACCCGCCAGTGGACCAGATTTCAGCTGTTCCTGGAGGCCTTTATCAATGGCAGAGATGTATTCCGTTGGGATCACACCACCTTTAATGTCATTGACGAACTCGTAGCCTTTCGGATTAACGCCCGGCTCCAGTGGGTACATGTCGATTACAACATGACCATACTGACCACGACCACCAGACTGCTTGGCGTGTTTACCTTCGATATCGGTAACTTTCGAACGAATCGCTTCACGGTAAGCAACCTGAGGTTTGCCCACGTTAGCTTCAACGTTGAATTCACGACGCATACGGTCAACCAGGATGTCCAGGTGAAGTTCACCCATACCTGCGATGATAGTCTGACCTGATTCTTCGTCAGTCCATACGCGGAATGATGGATCTTCCTTCGCCAGACGGCCCAGAGCCAGACCCATTTTTTCCTGGTCAGCTTTGGTTTTTGGTTCAACGGCTACGGAGATTACCGGCTCAGGGAACTCCATGCGCTCCAGAATGATCACGTTGTTCGGATCACACAGAGTGTCACCGGTAGTCACGTCTTTCAGACCGATAGCAGCAGCGATGTCGCCTGCGCGAACTTCTTTGATCTCTTCACGCTTGTTAGCATGCATCTGAACGATACGGCCCAGACGTTCACGCTGAGATTTCACTGGGTTAAATACAGTGTCACCTGAGTTGACGAGACCGGAGTAAACACGGAAGAACGTCAGGTTACCCACGAATGGGTCAGTAGCGATTTTGAACGCCAGAGCAGAGAACGGCTCGGTGTCAGAAGAATGACGAACTGCTGGAGTGTCTTTACCGTCATCCAACATACCGTTGATAGCTTCAACGTCGGTTGGTGCTGGCAGATACTCAACAACAGCATCCAGCATTGCCTGTACGCCTTTGTTTTTAAACGCAGAGCCACAGGTAACCAGGATAATTTCATTGTTCAGAACGCGCTTACGCAGAGAAGTTTTGATTTCTTCTTCGGTCAGCTCTTCGCCACCAAAGAATTTCTCCATCAGCTCATCAGAGCCTTCAGCAGCGGCCTCAACCAGTTTCTGATGCCATTCTTCAGCCAGTTCTTGCATATCAGCCGGGATCTCTTCGTATTCGAAGGTCACGCCCTGATCGGCTTCGTTCCAGTTGATGGCTTTCATTTTCACCAGGTCAACAACACCGGTGAATTTCTCTTCCGCGCCAATAGCCAGCTGCAGAGGAACCGGAGTTGCGCCCAGACGTTGTTCAATCTGACCAACAACTTTCAGGAAGTTAGCACCCATGCGGTCCATTTTGTTAACGAACGCGATGCGTGGAACTTTGTATTTGTTAGCCTGACGCCATACGGTTTCAGACTGTGGCTGAACGCCACCAACAGCACAGTAAACCATTACCGCGCCATCAAGAACACGCATAGAACGTTCTACTTCGATGGTGAAGTCAACGTGTCCTGGGGTGTCGATGATGTTAATGTGGTGTGGTTCGAACTGCTTAGCCATACCAGACCAGAAACAGGTAGTCGCAGCGGACGTGATGGTAATACCACGTTCCTGCTCCTGCTCCATCCAGTCCATGGTAGCTGCGCCGTCGTGCACTTCACCGATTTTGTGGTTTACACCGGTGTAGAACAAAACACGTTCGGTAGTGGTCGTTTTACCGGCGTCGATGTGAGCGCTGATACCGATGTTACGATAGCGCTCAATGGGTGTTTTACGAGCCATTTGATTCCTCTATTGCCTTAGGCGTTCAAGTTCGGTTAACCCAAGCGGGTTGGCTTCTTGAAGCGCCCGCTTGGTTAGCATAACTACTGCGTGGCAATTACCAGCGGTAGTGGGCGAACGCCTTGTTGGCTTCTGCCATACGGTGAACGTCTTCACGTTTCTTAACAGCAGAACCTTTGTTCTCAACTGCATCAGAAAGTTCGTTCGCCAAGCGCAGAGCCATGGATTTATCACCGCGTTTACGAGCAGCATCAACGATCCAACGCATTGCCAGAGCATTACGACGGACCGGGCGGACTTCAACTGGTACCTGATAAGTAGAACCACCAACGCGGCGCGACTTAACTTCTACAGTCGGGCGAACGTTGTCGAGAGCGACTTCGAAAGCTTCCAGGTGATCTTTACCAGAACGCTGAGCCAGGGTCTCCAGCGCGGTATAGACGATTGCTTCTGCAGTAGATTTTTTACCGTCTACCATCAGGATGTTTACAAATTTGGCCAACAGTTCGGATCCGAACTTA
>NZ_MCGS01000014.1:134526-202930 GCF_002607755.1 Serratia sp. BW106 | reverse complement strand
TCCCCCCGTATGCACTACTGGCAAAGTACGGGACGCAGAATTTTAGGGCTGAGTAGTAGATGTGTCAAGAAATATACAACAATACTCTCATCACCAAGACATTTGGCTGCGGTGTTTTTCGGTTAATTCAACGAAGTGATTATAGCCGATGACAGTGATCTTGTGCGAAAAATGACCAACCAGGCCTCTGGCCTCCAGGTCATCCTGCAGTGCATAAAGGGATATGGGGGCGTTGAGCAGCAATTCAAGATGCGCACTCCCGGCCAGGCCGGCCAGCACGCCATCCTGTAACAACAGCAGGTCATCGCCCGCTGCCGCCAGGCGCAGCAACGCAGGTAAATCGCATTGAGTGGGGGAACGGCCAAGGGTATACAGCATCAGGATTTCCTAAAAAGTCATCACCGCATCATAGTCGGCTAACTGTTGACGCAGCGCATCCGGTGCCAATACCTCGGCGTCCAGCACCCAGTCGGTCACCTGACTCAGACCGCGTTCCTGCAAGGATGCCTGGCACAGATAACACTGCTCAACGTCATACAACGGCAATACGCCAAAGGTGGCAATGTAATTGCGAGCCAGAATTTTTTCCGGTTGCTGCCCCGGCAATAGCTGCAACACGCCATCACCGATAAAAAACACGCCCAGATCGTCGCTCAGCGCCGAAGTGGCCAGTAACGCATCCAACCCTTCCCTGCCGCCGCTACTGCCGTGCGGAGCCTGGGTAAAAACAAAAGCGACTCGTTTCATAAATTCTCTTAGAACTGTACCAGGCGGTCACTGCTCAGCGCAGCCTCTGCCAGTGAACCTAACCCGCTGAGGATAAAACCCGGCTGCAGGTTTGCCGCAGCCAGCCCCTGCTGAGCCGCTTCCTGTTCATCGGTCACCCCACGTCGCAACGCAGCCGCCACGCAGACATTGAGCTCAACACGGTGTTGCTGTGCCAACTGCACCCAGCCGCGAACCAAATCGAACTCATCACCGGCGGGCGCCGTCAGTTGGTTGGCGTTAAACACCCCTTCACGGTAAAAAAATACGCTGGAGAGGCGGTGCCCTTTCGCCAGCAAAGCCTGAGCAAACTGGTAGGCACTGCTGGCCTGCTGGGTACCATACGCCGGCCCGGTGACCAAAAGGCAGTAATTCAGCATCAGCGGTCAGTTCCCACCAAATCGCCGCTTTTGAACTGGCGGATGTACAGATACACGGTGTGCTTGGAGATATTCAGACGATCCGCCACCTGGTTAATCGCATCCTTGATGTCAAAAATGCCTTTCTCGTAGAGGTTCAGCACCACCTGACGATTTTTGGCATTGTTGGAGACGTTACGATCGGCATTAACTTCCTCAATGGTGAACTCCAGCGTTTGAGCCACCAAGTCGTCAACGGAAGACGCAAAGTTAACCGAAGGAGCCACTTCCTGAGTTTCCGGCGGCATAAAGGTCTGCATCACCTGAGAGAAAGGCACGTCGAGGTTCATGTTAATACACAGCAGGCCGATCACCCGCTGATCGTGGTTGCGAATGGCGATAGTCACCGACTTCATCAGCACACCGCTCTTGGCGCGGGTAAAATAGGCTTGCGATACACTGCTGTCATTGCCGGCCATGTCATGCAACATGCGCAGCGCCAGGTCGGTGATCGGCGAACCGATTTGCCGCCCGGTATGCTCCCCGTTGGCAATACGTACCGCCGAGCATTTCAAATCTTCCAGTGCGTGCAGCACAATCTCACAGTGCCCACCGATCAACATCGCCAGGCCATCAACCACGGCTTCGTAAGACTTCAGAATTTCATGATCCGTTTGGGTAAACGGACGTTCGTTCAGCAAATCAAGTTCGCTGGCTTCGCTGGATAAAAGCGAATTAGACATCGAAAATACCACCCTCAAAGATCGCCTGTGCCAGGGGGCGCAGCTAAAACTGCTCGTGCGGGCTTCTTCACTCCCCGGGATTGCTCAGGGTGTGCGAGCTGGCTGATATCAGTATGAAACAGCACGACATGCGTCCGCCGACCTTGACGGCCAGGAACAGTTTTAGGTACACGCCCTAAGGGGCAGGCGCATGACTTATAAGTCCGGATAATTAGTCTAGCAAAACAGCCAGAGTAAAGTCCTTGCGTTTGCGCGTGGTATTGACGTTAAGCCCGATGCCCGGCAGGCGTCAAGCAATCAGTGGAGGAGGAAGTGAAAGTTACGCCCGATTCGGCAGGCTGAAATGAACACCGCCGCGAAGAATGTTCGCGGCGGTGTGGGGACTCAGGCAAACTTACTGTGCTTTGGCATCAGCCGCTGCGTCAGCCGGTTTCTCAGCCTTGGCGTCTGCTTTCGGCGCGGCTTTCACATCCAGCAGCTCAACGTCGAACACCAGAGTGGAGTTAGCCGGGATACCCGGGACGCCAGTTTTACCGTAGGCCAGCGCCGGTGGGATAACCAGCTTGATTTTGCCGCCTTTCTTAATGTGTTTCAGGCCTTCAGTCCAGCCTGGGATCACGCCGTCCAGACGGAATGACAGTGGCTCGCCACGGGTGTACGAGTTATCAAACTCGGTACCGTCGGTCAGGGTGCCCTTGTAGTTCACCACAACGGTATCGCTGTCTTTAGGCGCAGCACCGGTACCTGGCTTCTCTACCTGATACAGCAGGCCAGACTCGGTTTTCTTCACGCCTTTCTCTTTAGCGAAGGTGTCACGGTACTTGGTGCCTTTCGCTTCGTTATCTTTCGCGTCCTGCTCCATCTTCGCCTGAGCAGAAGCCTTCACGCGCGCTTCAAAGCTCTGCAGGGTTTTTTCGATATCTGCGTCGTTCAGCTTGCTCTTGTTGGCGAAAGCGTCCTGAACGCCTGAGATCAACTGGTCTTTGTCCAGTTTAATACCCAGTTTTTCTTGCTCTTTCAGCGAGTTGTCCATGTAACGGCCCAGGGATGCACCCAGTGCGTAAGCCGCTTGCTCGTCGTCACTCTTGAACTTGCCAGTGCTTGGTGCCGCGTCGGCAGCTTTAGCCGCTTCTGCTGGTTTAGCTGCATCGGCAGCCATGACCTGGGTCGCATTCAAAGCAAAAGCCATGGTGGTTGCCAGAAGCGTGACTTTAAACAAAGATTTCATCCATTTCTCCAGTGTCTGAAGCGATGCCCCAAACAATCATTAAGTAAGATAACCGGGCTACTATAGCTGTCCGAAACAAAACAAAACAGTCACACAGGTAACCAATCGAGTCAAAGTGTGACTCCAGCTTTAAACAGAAGTTTCGTTTAATGTGCTACCCATATGATAAATCAGATTTTTCCACCATCTGACGCCCAACGGTAACAAATCCGCCCAAGGTAAGCGCTCTATTTTTCAGCACTTTACACAGTGCACCAACACGCTCGGTTATCGCCCCAACGGAACGGGGTGAAATAGCGCAGCGCAAAGCCGGCGGCAGCTGTTAACATAGCGTCAGATTCAGGATTAAACCGCGTCAGAGGTAGCACCCATGCACAACGCCGATAACCAAAGCCTGTTACTGCGGCTTGAAGAATTGGAGAGCCGTCAGGCCTTCCAGGAAGTCACCATCGAAGATCTCAACCAGACCCTGGTACAGCACCAGCTTGAAATGCTGAAATTGCAGGAACATCTGCGCGTGCTGACCGATAAAATGCGTTCGACCCAGACGTCGATGATAGCTTCGCAGTCGGAAGAAACACCGCCACCACATTATTGATAAACCATAAAAAAGGGCAGCCCCAGGGCCGCCCTTTTTTGCCGTTACTGCGCTGCGATTAGTGGCAGCCGCAACCGCCGTTACCACAACCGCCTTTCTTGGCTTGATCCTGGTCATGCGCATGGTCATGATCGTGATCGTGGCCATGACCGCCGCAGCAGCCTTCACCGTGTTCATGGTCGTGGTGATGATCGTGCTCGCCGTGTACGTGGCCGTGCGCCAGTTCTTCAGCGGTAGCTTCGCGGATCGCGACAACTTCCACGTTGAAGTTCAGGTTCTGACCCGCCAGCATGTGGTTACCGTCAACCACTACGTGATCGCCGTCCACTTCGGTGATTTCGACCGGCACTGGGCCCTGATCGGTATCAGCCAGGAAGCGCATACCCACTTCCAACTCGTCAACGCCCATAAAGACGTCTTTCGGCACGCGCTGCACCAGGTTTTCGTCGTAGTTGCCGTACGCATCGTTAGCGCCAACATTCACGTCAAAACGATCGCCCGCTTCGTGGCCTTCGAGAGCTTTTTCCAGACCTGCAATCAGAGAGCCATGCCCGTGCAGATAGTCCAGCGGCGCACTCACCGGAGACTCATCAACCAAAACACCGTCTTCTGTACGTACTTGATAAGCCAGGCTGACCACCAAGTCTTTTGCTACTTTCATGATATCTCCTACCGTTGGATACTTGGACGCAACCGTCATGGGGGCTGCGCCTTAACCGGACAGATTGTATCGGAAATCTTTCCCGCTGTACCCTCCAGCATAAAAAATCGCGCTCGATAACGCTACTCCGGATGGAAAATACCGATCACCTGTTCCTGCGGCCGGACGTGCTTTTCTACCTGCTCTTCGGTCTGCCGCTGATGATGGCCGCACTTAACGCACTCCACCACTTCAACCTGGTCTTCACGCCAAACTGCCAGCGTATCCATAGCCTTACAGCTCGGGCAGACCGCCCCGGCGATAAATCTTTTACGTGTTGCAGACATCTCAGTGCTCCAAATTATTCGTATTCATCCCAGCCGTCGAACTGGCGACTCTCTTTTTGCATTTCTCGATGGAAAAGTTCTTCCAACTCGCGCCGCGCTTCTTTTACGCGGGAAATCTGCGCCACATCGCCGTGATGCGGAGGCATCAGCTCACGCAGCATACGCATATCCAACCGGCGGAAGTGCTGCTGCGCCCGGTAGGCCTGATGCGGATGCATACCCAGCTCCGTTAGCGCCTTGCGCCCCAGCTCCAGCGCGCTGGAAAAAGTTTCACGACTGAACTGTTTGACCCCGGCCTGCAGCAATTCGTGCGCCTCCACACGACCGCGAGCCCGCGCCAGAATGCTCAGGTCGGGAAAATGCTGCTGGCACAGACGCACGATTTCCATGGTGTCTTCAGGTTCATTACAGGTGATCATAATCGACTTGGCCTTCGCCGCACCGGCCGCACGCAGCAGCTCCAGTTCGGTGGCGTCGCCGTAATACACCTTGTAACCGTAGCGGCGCAGCACACCGACAGCGCTGACATCACGCTCCAACACGGTGATGCGCATCTTGTTGGCCATCAGCAACCGGCCGATCACCTGACCAAAACGCCCGAAACCGACGATGATCACCTGCGGGTCATCGTCCTCCACATACGGCGTCTCTTCGTCTTCATCGCGGGCGTTGTAACGGCGCGCCAGGATGCGATCAATAATTTGCATCAGCAGCGGCGTGGTCATCATCGACAGAGTGACCACCACCAACAGCAGCGCGAGTTGATCGGGCTGCAACACCTTCTGCGTGCCCGCCGCCGAGAACAGCACAAAGGCAAACTCACCGCCCTGGCTAAGCACGCCGGCAAACTGCAAACGTACCGAACTGCGCAGGCCGAAGATACGCGACAGTGAATACAACACCCCTGACTTGATCGCCACCAGCGCCACCACGCCAATCAACACTTCGGCCAGATGGGTATAGAGTACGCCGATATTTAACGCCATACCCACCGAGATAAAGAACAGCCCCAGCAGCAGCCCCTTGAATGGCTCGATTGAAATCTCCAGCTCATGGCGATATTCACTCTCCGCCAGCAGCACGCCGGCGATAAAGGTCCCAAGCGCCATCGACAGGCCAAGCGCATCCATAAACAGCGCCGCCCCCAGCACCACCAGCAGAGCGGCAGCGGTGAAGATTTCACGCACCCCGGAGGAGGCGATATAGCGAAACAGCGGCCGCAGCAGGAAACGTCCACCGATCAGCATGCCGCCGAACGCCGCCACCTTGAGTGCAATTTGTGCCCAGTCGTCACTGCTGCCCCCGGCCCCGGCCAGGATCGGGATCAGCGCCAGCGCCGGGATCACCGCCATATCCTGGAACAGCAATACCGAGAACCCCAGTTGGCCGCCCTCATTGCGGTTCATGCCCTTCTCGCGCATTAGCTGCAGCGCCATGGCGGTTGACGACATCGCCAGCCCAATGCCCCCGATTACGGCGGCCTGCCAGGCGAAATGAGTCAGATAAAGCAGCGCCCCCAGCACCGTGGCGGTAATCAGCACCTGCCCGGCACCGACGCCAAAGATGGAGCGCCGCAACTCCCACAGTTTGCTCGGGTTCAGTTCCAGCCCGATGATAAACATCAGGAACACCACGCCCAGTTCGGAAAAGTGCAGGATCTCGTCAACGTCACGGATAAAGCCCAGCCCCCAAGGGCCGATGGCGATACCGGCGATCAGATATCCCAACACTGCGCCAATGCCCAGGCGACGAGCGATCGGCACCGTGACCACCGCGGCGAACAGGAACAGTAAAATTGCGGTCAGTAAGGTTGAACCTTCCATGTTTACCTCCCTCCGCGTGGTAGCGGATTACGCAGCCAGTCGCCATACGCGGCGGCATGGCTTTCCAGCACCTCCGGCTTCTGCCTGCGCGCCCAATACACCAGCATCGGCGTCAGCCAGTGCATGTGGCACATGGCGGCGGTCAGTTCGAACGGACGCAAAATATCTTCCATCGGATAGCGGTTATAACCGCCGGTGCGATAGGCCCCCTCAGGTTCACCGGTGGTGATCACCGAGCGCCAGTACTTTCCCGCCAGCGCATTACCACCCATGCCGCTGGCAAAACCGCGCGACAGCACGCGATCCAGCCATTCTTTCAACAGAGCCGGGCAACTGTAGGTATAGAGAGGATGTTGAAAAACAATGACCTGATGTTCACGCAGCAGTTGTTGTTCGTGGTGAATATCAATAAAAAAATCAGGATAGTGCGCGTATAAATCGTGCACGGTGACATGGTCCAACTGCTGTGCCGGTCGAAGCAAAACCCGATTCGCGACCGAGTCCTGGGATTCCGGATGGGCATACAGCAGCAAGACCTTCGGCGGCTGTGACATCATTCCCCTCCAAAGCGTCGTCAGGGTAGCGGTTTTCCGTTACCATGCTCCGCAAAGACTAATAATAGGACAGTCTGCGTCCTGTTAACTTAGAACTCACTCAATTTAACATACTCTGAACATACGGCACTTTATGATTGTATTTTCCTCGCTACAAATCCGACGCGGCACCCGCGTCCTGTTGGACAACGCCACTGCGACGGTTAATCCAGGTCAGAAAGTCGGCCTGGTGGGTAAAAACGGCTGCGGCAAATCGACGCTGCTGTCATTGCTGAAGGGCGAAATGGCCGCGGACGGCGGCAGCTACACCTTCCCAAGCAACTGGGCCCTGGCCTGGGTCAACCAGGAAACGCCGGCGCTGGATATACCGGCGCTTGAGTATGTGATCGACGGCGACCGCGAATTCCGCCAGCTTGAAGCCGAATTGCAGGTGGCGAACGATAAAAACGACGGTCATGCCATCGCCACGCTGCACGGTAAACTGGACGCGCTCGATGCCTGGACTATCCGTTCACGCGCCGCCAGCCTGCTGCACGGTCTGGGCTTTTCCAACGAACAGTTGCTCAATCCGGTACGCGCCTTCTCGGGCGGCTGGCGTATGCGTCTGAACCTGGCACAAGCGCTGGTCTGTCGCTCAGACCTGCTGCTGCTCGACGAACCCACCAACCACCTGGACCTGGATGCGGTGATCTGGCTGGAGCGTTGGCTGAAGAGCTACCCTGGCACGCTGGTGCTGATTTCGCATGACCGCGACTTCCTCGATCCGATCGTCGATAAAATTCTGCATATCGAACAAGAAACCATTAACGAATATACCGGTAACTACTCTTCGTTCGAACGTCAGCGTTCGACCAAACTGGCTCAGCAACAGGCGCTGTACCAGAATCAACAAGAGAAAGTGGCGCACCTGCAAAGCTACATTGACCGCTTCCGCGCGCAGGCTACCAAGGCCAAGCAGGCGCAAAGCCGCATCAAAATGCTTGAACGCATGGAGTTGATCGCACCGGCCCACGTCGATAACCCGTTCAGCTTCAGCTTCCGCCAACCGGAAAGCCTGCCGAACCCGCTGCTGCGCATGGAAAAGGTCAGCGCCGGTTATGGCGACAAGGTGATCCTGAACTCGATCAAACTGAACCTGGTGCCCGGCTCGCGCATCGGTTTGCTGGGCCGTAATGGCGCCGGTAAATCTACCCTGATCAAAATGCTGGCCGGCTCACTGGAACCGCTGAGCGGTGAGATTGGTCTGGCAAAAGGCATCAAGCTGGGTTACTTCGCCCAGCATCAGCTGGAGTTCTTGCGCGCCGATGAATCCCCGCTGCAGCATTTGAGCCGCATCGCTCCCCGGGTGCTGGAACAGCAGTTGCGCGACTACCTGGGCGGCTTTGGCTTCCAGGGCGATAAGGTCACCGAGGCCACCGAGCGTTTCTCCGGCGGCGAAAAAGCCCGGCTGGTACTGGCTCTGATCGTTTGGCAACGCCCTAACCTGCTGCTGCTCGATGAACCGACCAACCACCTGGATCTGGACATGCGTCAGGCGCTGACCGAAGCGCTGATCGACTTCGAGGGCGCGTTAGTGGTGGTCTCGCACGACCGTCACCTGTTGCGCTCCACTACCGACGATCTCTATCTGGTGCACGATGGCCAGGTGGAAGTGTTCGATGGCGATTTGGACGACTATCAGCAATGGCTGATCGACCTGCAACGCCAGGAAAACCAGCAGGACGCGCCGGACAAGGAAAACAACGGTAACAGCGCCCAGGCGCGCAAGGATCAGAAACGTCGGGAAGCCGAGTTCCGCAGCCAGACTCAACCGCTACGCAAGCAGATTGCCAAGCTGGAACAGCAGATGGAAAAGCTGAGTGCCGAACTGGCGGCGGTGGAAGAGAAGCTGGCGGACTCCTCGCTGTATGACATCAGCCGCAAGGCCGATCTGACCCTCTGCCTGCAACAGCAAAGCCAGGCCAAGTCCGCGCTGGAAGAAACGGAAATGACCTGGCTGGATGCGCAAGAGCAGTTGGAACAGTTCACCAACGAGTTTGATCTGTAACTCAGACCCCACCTTTTAGGCCTTGTAAAAAGGCTTATCCCCCAGAATGGTCGCGCGGTGCATAATGCGCCGCTGCGGCAGATAATCCGCGTTGGCGTAATGCTGCGTCACGCGGTTATCCCAGATGGCAACGTCATTTTCCTGCCAGCGCCAGCGCACCTGGAACTCCGGCTTGGTAATGTGGGCGAACAGGAAGTTCAGCAGCGCGTCGCTCTCCTTCGGTGCCAAATCAACAATCCGCGTAGTGAAACCTTCATTGACGAACAGAGCCTGCCGGCCGCTGACCGGATGCGTGCGCACCACCGGATGCAACAACGGCGGGTTTTTCTGTACCGCTACCTGCCAGCGCTGACGTTCTTCTTCACTGCCACGGTGCTTGTGCTCCGGGAATGACTTGGTGAAGTCATGCTCCGCCTTCAGCCCGGCCAGCAATTGTCTGAACGGCTCAGACAAGGCTTCATAGGCCGCAATGCCACTGGCCCACAGCGTATCGCCACCGGTGGAGGGCAGGGTTTTCGCCGCCAGAATCGCCCCCAAAGGCGGGTTTTCGATAAAGGTCACGTCGGTGTGCCAGTTATCGTTGTCCGGCGGATTATTGTCATGGGTATCCAGCACGATAATCTCTTTCACGTCGGCGGCTTGCGGGTAGACCGGATGGATATGCAGATCGCCGAAGCGACCGGCCAAATTACGCTGTTGCAGCGGCGTGATTGGCTGATTGCGCAAGAACAGCACCTGGTGCTTCAGCAGCGCATGGTAAAGCTGCTCGAACTGGCCATCGCCCAACGGGCGCGCCAGCTCAACGTTTTCCACCAGTGCACCGATATAAGGCCCCAGCGGGGTGATACTTAAACGTTCGTTCATTGCTGTACTCCATGCCACGGGGTCAATCGGCGCTGCAAGGCACGTAACCCCAGCTCCAGCCCAAATGCAATAATCGCAATCACGCCGATGCCGGCCAGCACCACATCGGTCGCCAGAAACTCACCGGCGGATTGCACCATAAATCCCAGGCCGCGAGTGGCGGCAATCAGTTCTGCGGCCACCAGCGTCGACCAGCCGACCCCCAACCCAATGCGGATGCCGGTTAAAATCTCCGGCAAGGCGCTCGGCAGCACCACAAAGCGCAGCACCTGCCAGCGGTTGGCGCCCAGCGTACGAGCAGCCCGCACCCGGACCTGCGCCACACTGCGCACACCGGCCACGGCAGACAGCGTCACCGGGGCGAAAATCGCCAGATAAATCAGCAGTATTTTGGAGGTTTCGCCGATGCCGAACCAAATCACCATCAACGGTAAATAGGCCAGCGGCGGCACCGGACGGTAAATCTCAATCAACGGATCAAGAATGCCGCGCACCGTGTCGTTTAACCCCATGGCAATGCCCACCGGCACACCGATAATCACCGCGGCCAACAGCGCCACCAGGATGCGTCCCAGGCTGGCGGCCAGATGCTGCCATAGCGTGGCATCCATAAAGCCTTGCGGGCTGGCGATGGTAATCAGTTGATGCAACACCTGCTGCGGGGCCGGTAAGAATAACGGGCTGATCAGGTTCAGCGCGGTCACACTCCACCAGATGGCCAATACCACCAGCAGGGTGGCACTGCTCAGCCAGACGTTACGCGGCACGCTAAAACGACGGGGCGCTGCTGCAGCCTGCGGCTGAGCCCCCTCTTTGAGGGCAGAATGCAGACTCATAGCAAGGCCTCGCGCTGTTGGAAGACTTTGCCCAGCACGTATTCGCGCTGCGCGATAAATTCAGGATCGGACTTAATCGAACGGCAGGCCTCGCCGTCGGCATAGCGTTGGCCAAAGTTAAGCGTCAGGCGTTCCACCACCTGCCCCGGCCCCGGCGACAGCAGCAACAGTTCACTGGCCAGGAACACCGCCTCTTCAATATCGTGGGTGATCAGCAATACCTGCTTGCCGGTATCACGCCAAATGTTCAGCAGCAGTTCCTGCATTTGCTCGCGGGTAAAAGCGTCCAGCGCGCCGAACGGTTCATCCAGCAACAGCAGACGCGGGTCGGCGGCCAGTGCGCGGGCAATGCCCACCCGTTGACGCATACCGCCGGAGAGCTGCCAGATAAAGTGCCGTTCATAACCGGCCAACCCGACACGTTGCAACATCTGCTCTGCCACCTGACGGCGCTGCTGCTTGCCGATACCGGCCAGTTGCAGGCCAAACTCGACGTTATCCACCACATTACGCCACGGCAGTAAACCTTCATGCTGGAACACCACGCCCCGCTCGGCTCCGGGGCCGTTAACGGTCGTTCCATCAAGCGTGATGCTGCCAGCTGAAGGCTCAATAAACCCGGCGATCAAATTCAACAGCGTGGTCTTGCCGCAGCCCGAAGGCCCGAGCACCACCACCAGTTGCCCGGCGGCAATCTGGAACGAAACGTCCCGCAGCGCAGGGCGCCCCTGATACTCTGCTGAAAGGTGATTAACGTTTAACATACGGCTCCCCTACGACTGCGGCGCAGCCTGCACCTGTTTCACAAAACGATCGGTGACGTAGGCACTGTAGTCGCTGTCGACCTGTGGAATTTTGCCCTGCTGTTTCAGGAACTCGGCAGTATCACGGATCGCCTTGTCCACCGGCTGCCCCAACTGGGTGATTTGCTCCGCCACCGGCAAATAGGTATTGCCTTTCACCAGCACCGGTATCTGTTCTTCCGGCACGCCGCTCAGACGGGACAGCGTGCTGAGATTGCCCTTGTCCTTCAGCCATTGTTCCGGTTGCGCCAGATAGGCTTTTTGCGCGTTCAGCGCGCTGGCAGCAAAGGCGGTCACCACTTCAGGATGTTTGTCGGCAAAGTCCTTGCGCACCACCCAAACGTCGAGCGTCGGCGCGCCCCATTGCCCGACCTGGGCGGAATCGGTCAGCACTTTACCCTGCTTGGCTAACTCATTGACCACCGGTGCCCAGACGTAGGCTCCGTCAATGTCACCACGCTGCCAGGCGGCGGCAATCGCCGGCGGTTGCAGATTGAGAATTTTGACCTGCTCAGGCTTGATGCCCCAATGCTTCAGAGAAGCCAGCAGGCTATAGTGGGTGGTTGAGATAAAGGGGACGGCGATGCGTTTGCCGATCAAATCCTGCGGGCTTTTGATCTCTTTTTTCACCACCAGGGCTTCGGAACTGCCGAGCTGGGAGGCGATCAGAAACACTTCGATTGGCAATTTTTGGCTGGCGGCCACCGCCAGTGGGCTGGAGCCGATATTACCGATCTGCACGTCGCCGGAGGCCAACGCACGCAGCACGCTGGATCCGCTGTCGAATTTACGCCAGTCAACGGTGGCACCGGATTGTTTGGCGAAGCTGTTTTCCGCCTGCGCCACCTTAGCGGGTTCCGCCGACGTCTGGTAGGCCACGGTCACGTCTACCGCATAGGCATTAGCCGCGCCAAGTGATAACACCAGCAGTGCCGCGCCGCGTAATGAAAACAGTTTGCTCGCCATGATCGCTCCGTTGATAAAAGTCTGTTCAGTTGCTGACAGTTTTATCTGAGCGGTGGCGAGCTATAAAAGAATAAAAAAAACTGCGTTATTACTTATGGGAATATAAATTAGTTCAGGTCGACCCATTGTCCACCCGCAGCACTGCTACGTTGGGCAGCATCGATAAATGCCATGCCCTGTACCCCGGTATCAATCCCCGGTAACAGGGGTGCCGCCTGCGGCCCATCCCGCAATCGTACCGCCGCCTCGCGGTAAATCTGACCAAATCCTTCCAGATAGCCTTCAGGATGCCCTGCCGGTACCCGTGCCAGTGAACGGTTCTCCACATACTGGAATGAAGAGGCGCGTGTTATGCAATAGGCTGGCGCATCCCGGGGCCGCATCCACAGCTGATTAGGTTGCTCCTGACAAAATTCCAGGCTGCCGTCGCTACCATAAATCCTCAACCGCAGGCCGTTCTCATGGCCGCAAGCCACCTGACTGGCCCACAGTCTGCCTCTGGCACCGTTGGCGTAGCGCATTTGCACCCGCACATCATCGTCTATCTGACGCCCAGGAATAAACGCAGTGAGTTCGGCGCTGATCGCCTGCGGCAACAGGCCGCTGACAAAGTGCGCCAACTGCCAGGCATGGGTACCCACATCACCAATACAGCCGGCCCCGGCCTTTTCTGGCTGGGAACGCCAGCCAGCCTGCTTGTTGTCGGTCAGTTCCAGCGGCTGCGCCAGCCATTCTTGCAAATACTCCACCTCGATAAAGCGGATCGCCCCCAACTCACCGGCTAATACCCGACTACGCGCCTCGCGCACCAACGGATAGGCACTGTAGTTATGGGTCAATATCAGCTGCTTTCCGCTACGCTGCACCGTGTCGGCCAACTGCAACGCCTCGGCATAGCTGTTGCACAGAGGCTTGTCGCAGATGACGTCGATGCCGGCGTTAAGAAACGCGGTCGCCACCGGCGCATGCAGATAATTGGGGGTGACGATAGCCACCACATCGATGCCGTTTTCGCGCGCCGCCTCTGCCTGCGCCATCTGGTTAAAATCGTGATAGCAGCGCTGTGGGTCGAGGTGTAGCCGTTCGCCGGTGCGGCGACAGTTTTCCCAATCAGCAGAGAAAGCCCCGGCTACCAGCTCAAACTCATCGTCCATCCGCGCCGCCAGACGATGCACTGCGCCGATAAAGGCCCCTTCGCCCCCGCCGACCATCCCCAAGCGTAATCTCATGGTTGCTCTCCCATACCCAACATCTGTCTGACCTGTTTGCGTTCACCGCCGACGGCGGCAAAATCATCAAACGCCCTCTCAGCGACCGGAATAATATGGCGGGCGATAAACTCAGCCCCTTCCCGCGCACCGGCCTCCGGCGATTTCAGACAGCACTCCCACTCCAGCGTGGCCCAGCCGGGAAAATCGTACTGCGCCAGCTTGCTGAAAATTGCCGGGAAGTCGATCTGCCCATCGCCGAGTGAACGAAAGCGTCCGGGCCTTTCCAGCCACGGCTGATAACCGCCGTACACGCCGCTGCGAGCACTGGGCCGATATTCAGCATCCTTGACGTGAAACGCCCGGATGCGCGGGTGATAAACATCAATAAAGCCAAGATAGTCCATCTGCTGCAAATGCAGATGGCTAGGGTCATACAGGATATGGCAACGCGGGTGATTGCCAACCTGCCGCAGAAAGCGCTCAAAGGTCACACCGTCATGCAGATCCTCCCCTGGGTGCAGTTCATAGCAAAGGTCGACACCGACGTCGTCAAAAGCATCGAGGATCGGCCGCCAACGCTGTGCCAGTTGCCCGAAGGCTTCCTCCAGCAACAGCGCATTGTGCGGTGGCCAGGGGTAAAAATAGGGCCAGGCCAGCGCGCCGGAAAAAGTCACGTGTGCGGCTAATCCCAACCGCTGCGATGCCTGTGCTGCCATCAGCAATTGCTCCGTTGCCCATGCCTGCCGGGCCTGAGGATTGCCGCGCACCTGGACCGGAGCAAAGCCGTCAAAAGCCGGATCGTAAGCCGGATGCACCGCCACCAGTTGCCCCTGCAAATGGGTGGATAACTCGGAGATCGTCAGGCCGTGCCCCGCCAGCAACGCGCGCACCTCGTCACAATACTCCTGGCTGTGGGCCGCCCGCTTGAGATCAAAAATAGCGGGGGACGTGGTCGGGATCTGCAGGCTTTTAAACCCCAGCCCGGCGGCCCAACCGGCCAACCCGTCCAGCGAATCAAACGGCGCCTGCGGGCCGATAAACTGGGCCAGAAACAGCCCCGGCCCCTGAATGGTTTTCATGCTGATGACCTCCCTAACATTACTGTTTGCCGGCTGCGCACCGCTTCGTCCGCCGCCAGTACCACCCGCAGGCTGTTCAGGGCATCCTGCCAATGCCGGTCGAGATCCAACCCGTCCTGGATCGCCTGAAGAAAATAGCGCTGCTCGCTCAGGCACAGCGCCAAATGGTCCGGTTCGTCCTGACAGTCAATCCAGCGATCCGATTGGAGAAACTGATTAGTGCTATCCAACGCCGCGCTGTGGATACGCAACGAGTCGGTACGGGTGTGGCCGTCGACGTTATCTGAATCCGCATCCGCCTGCCGCGCGACGATCGAGACTGAGCCACGCGGTCCAATCACGTCTTTGACGAAGTAGGCGGTTTCGCTGATCATCGGCCCCCAGCCGGCTTCGTACCAGCCAACGGAGCCATCGGCAAAACGCACCTGTAACTGGCCATAGTTGTACATTTCCGGCGGCAGCTCCTCACTCAGTCGTGCACCGATGGCGCTGACGCTGACCGGCTCCGACTGGGTCATCTGGCACATCACGTCGAGGTAATGCACGCCACAGTCGACAATCGGCGACAGCGACTGCATCAAACTGCGGTGCACATCCCACATCGCACCGTGACTCTGTTGATTGAGGTTCATGCGCATCACCAGCGGTTTGCCCAAATCACGGGCCAATTCGACAAATAGCTGCCATGACGGGTGGTGACGCAGAATATAGCCGACCACCAGTTGCCGCCCGGCGGCCCGCGCGGCGGCAATCACTCGCTCCGCACCGGCCTGGGTAGTGGCGAGCGGTTTTTCAATGAACAGATGGCAACCGGCAGCCAGCGCCGCCAACGCGTAGGCCTCATGAGTATCTGGCCAGGTGGTCAGGCAAACCGCATCCGGACGCGTCACCGCCAGCGCCTGGGCGAAATCACTGAACACCGGGTAGCCGCCCCCCAACCGGGTATTGAGCCGATGTCGGGAATCACCGCGCGCCACCAATCCACAAATCTCGATGCCGTCCATACCCTGATAGGCTTCAGCATGTGAAGCCCCCATATTGCCGCAGCCCACCACCAGCACGCGCAAGTCAGTCATCGCGTTTCTCCCCCTGCGGGATTTCCCGGTAATTGAAGGTGAAGAAGAACAGTGCCGCGATCACCAGCGCACCGATGGCCGGATACCACCAGAAACTCTGCCACTGTGGTAGCGCTGCCGCCCCTTCTGCCGTCACCAAACGATTAAACAGTGCACCGCTGATTTGCGAACCGATCAACATGCCCAGACCATAGGTGAACAACACCAGCAGACTCTGGGCCTGGCCCTTGACCTTGTCACCGGCCACCTTGTCGGTGTAGATAAAACCGATCACGAAAAAGAAGTCGTAGCACATGCCGTGCAGAATGATGCCGAGGTAAATCATCCAGCGTAGTTCTTCGGTAATCCCCAGCGCAAACATCACGTAGCGTAGGAACCACGCCAACATGCCAATCAGCAGCATCACCTTGATGCCCAGCCGTACAAACAGAAACGGGATCAGCAGCATAAAGAACAGTTCGGACATCTGCCCCAACGACATCACCCCACCGACATTGCTGAAACCGGTCGCCGCAATGAAAGGCGCGGCATAGGCATAGTAGGCCGCCAGCGGGATGGAGATCAGCGTCGCGCAGATGATAAATACCAGGAAGTGTCGCTGCTTCAGCATGGCGAAAGCATCGGCACACAGCAGGTCACGCATTTTTATCGGTTTGCCGCGTTCCGGCGCCGGGGTGTGTGGCAGGGTGAAGCTGTAAATGGCCAACACCAACGAGGCCACCGCCGCCAGTGTGAAAATACCGGTACTGTCTGACAGCCCGCTGGCACCGACGATCAGCCCGGCGACAATCCAGCCAAAGGTGCCGAACGCCCGCACCACAGGAAAGGCTTTTTCGCTGTTGCTCAGGCTATAAAACGCCACGTTGTTGCTGAGGGCGATAGTCGGCATATAACACAACATATAACCGAAAATGATCCACAACAGGCCGCTCTGTCCACTGCTGAAGAAGCCGGGCATCAGCCACAACAACCCGGCACCGATCAGATGCAGCACCCCCAGCACCTTCTGCGAGGCGAAGAAGCGATCGACCAGCATGCCCAGCACGAAAGGTGACAGAATCGAAGCGATCGGCCCGGTCGAGTAAGCATCGCCGATGATCGCCGCCAGGCCGAACTTACCCATCACTACGCCGAGCGTGACGTACCACGCCCCCCAAACAAAGAACTGCAGAAACATCATCAGTGCCAACCGCGGCACCACCCATTTGAATGTGACGCTTTTGGTCCCCAGGACCGCGCTGTCAGTTTGCATAATTCCCCCATTGGTCTTGTTGTGGTGTTGTCTAACCGCTTTCCGGCAGGAAGGACGGCATAACCACACCGCCGGGTTGTAGCGCACGGCCTTTCACCTGCGCCAAATGCAATTCACAAATCCGCCCGCCCCACTGCAACAACACCTGGCTGAGGGCAGAACGTTGCGCCGGTACCAGCACCACCGGCGTGGTACCGCGATGGTGGCGATCCAGCATCCAACTGATCAACTCCAGGGCAATCTCTTCGCTGTGGCTGCAGCCCGGCCCCAACAGGCGGGAAGCCGGATGCGCCACCGAAGCCAGATAACCGCCAATGCTGCCGTCAAGTTCCCACACGGCAGTCCGCCATAGCCCGCTGGCGTCGTTGAGGAAGTAGTCAATATCGCGCCGACGTTCGATGCCCAACAGCGTTCGTTCCAACTGCAGGATGCCGGGCAGATCCTCTGGCTGGGCGGAGCGCACTCTGCCACGCGTCAGACTGGGGAAGGAAAATCCCTCTACCGGCACCGGGATCGTCATATCCTGGTAAATCGCATAGGGCGTAAAACCGGCGCGGTGGTACAGGGCGTAGGAATCCAGGTTCAGCGCGCTGGAAAGCAACCTTACAGGCCGCTCTCCCGCCAGCTCATCGGCCTTGCCCAACAGTTGCGCGGCGATACCACGGCCAAAGTAGTCGGGATGTACATTCATGATGCCCAGCCCGAGATGAGTTTCACGCGGGTGAAAGAAGCAGGAACCGCACAGCACGCCCTGTTCATCGTGCGCAACCCAGTGTTGGCCGGGATCCAGATGGTGATAGACGTCAACAAACAGCCCGCAGCTGGTCGGCTCTGCGGAAAAGATGGCGCCCATGCCGTGGCGTTGATACCAGGCATTGGTCGACAGATGAATCAGTTGTGCGACCGTCTGGCGATCACCGTTTTCCGCTACTCTCAGTTGCACCTGCATCCGCCACCTCTTTTCAGATTATGGGTTCAGCGAAATAACGCGAAATCGCAAAATGTAATCGATTTCATTTCCACCATGAGCAAAATGTAATCGATTTCTTTTTTTCGGCAACCTGATTAATCTGTTGAAAGGGGCTGATAAGATGAATTTGTAACCCACATCACAATCCTGAGGCCAGGCGCAGACTTTTTGCCGCGCTTGGGCATATTGTGCGGGGCAATTGGGCAGAAGGAACAGCAAACCATGTCGATCGAAAAGGTGGCGAAACTCGCCGGCGTCTCTGCCGCGACGGTCTCACGGGTATTGAACGGCCAGCAAATCGTCAAACCGGCCACTCGCGACAAGGTACTGGCGGCGATCCGCGCATGCGACTACCAACCCAACCTGCTGGCGCGTCAGCTACGCACTTCGCGTAGCCGTATGCTGCTGGTACTGGTTTCCAGTATCACCAATCCTTTTTGTTCCCTGGTAGTACGCGGTATCGAAGAAGAAGCCGAACGCCACGGCTACCACATTTTGCTATGCAACTCCGAATCCAATCCAACCCGGGAGTCCGCCTATCTCAGCCTGCTGAGCGGTAAAGTGGTCGACGGCGTGATTACCATGGACGCCGTCAGTTGCCTGCCTGGCCTGACCGCAATGATTGGCGATTTCCCCTGGGTACAATGCGGCGAAGGCGATCCCGAGTTCCGCGCTTCTTCAGTCACCATCGACAACCATCAGGCGGCGATGGCCGGCGTGCGTTATTTAGCTGCACAGGGCCGACGACGTATTGCCCTGATCAACAGCGACATGCGCTATCTCTACTCGCAGCAGCGAGAGCAAGGTTATCGACAGGCGCTGGCCGAAGCCGGGTTCGACTATTGTCAGGTGGAATACGTCGAGGGACTGGAATATGCCGCCGGTGCGTTGGCCATGGGCCGCCTGCTGGATACCGAGCCGCGACCGGATGCGGTATTCGCCATTTCCGACGTGATCGCCGGTGGGGCGATGAGCACCCTGCACCAACAGGGATTGCGCATTCCC
This sequence comes from Serratia sp. BW106, assembly GCF_002607755.1. Taxonomy (NCBI): domain Bacteria; kingdom Pseudomonadati; phylum Pseudomonadota; class Gammaproteobacteria; order Enterobacterales; family Yersiniaceae; genus Serratia; species Serratia sp. BW106. The sequence goes on along the minus strand of NZ_MCGS01000014.1, from coordinate 183,764 downwards.
GAAGATATCGCGGTAATGGGCTTTGACGGCGTGCCATTCGGTGCCGTCACCACGCCACCGCTGACCACCGTCGAACAACCGATGCACCAGTTCGGCGTGCGCAGCGTGCAGTTGCTGCTGGAAAAAATCAAAAATCCGCAACAACCGCCGCGCAATGAAGTGCTTGAGTGGCGGCTGGTTGAGCGTGGCTCAGCCTGACTACAGGCTCAACTCCCCACGCAAAAACGTGCCCGCATAGCCACCAATCAAGGTGCGATCGCCCTTCAGCTCACAGAACAACTCGCCGCCACGTGCCGAAATCTGCCACGCGTGCAGTTGATGGCGACCGAGACGTGCGGTCCAGTAAGGCATCAGCGTGCAGTGTGCCGAGCCGGTCACCGGGTCTTCACCGCCGTCGAGAGTGAAATAGCGCGAGACAAAATCGACCTTTTCACCCGGAGCACTTACGATCACCGCACGGCCGACCAGGGCAATCAATACCGGGATATCCGGCTGTAACGCCCGCACCTGCGCTTCGTTTTCCAGCACCACTAACAGCGCATTGGCCTGCCACACTTCCTGCGGTTCAGCGCCCAACAGTGCCGCCAACCCTTCAGGTTCCACAACCTTCTGCGGTGGCCGGGACGGGAAATCCAGAACCAGCCGTTCGCCATCTTCGGCGTCGCGTTTAACGTACAAATCGCCGCTCGCCGAACGGAAACGGATATCCTGCAGCGCCGGGTTCACCACGCTGAACATCACGTGTGCCGCCGCCAGCGTACCATGGCCACACAGATCGACCTCGCGATGAGGCGTGAACCAGCGGATAGCCGACATATCCCCATCGTCCCAGACAAAGCTGGTTTCCGGCAGGCTCAGCTCATTGGCGATGGCCTGCATCTCGGCGGTCGACAGTGACTGTTTCAGCAGGCAGACACCGGCCGGGTTGCCACGAAATCCTTCGCCGGTGAAGGCCACAATGTGGAAGTAATTTTCTGCCATCGTATTTCCTTAATGCCAGATCAGTAACACACAGGCCGCCGTGAGCAGCCCCATAGAAACGTTAAAGATGATCCAGGCCTTTTTGCTACGCAGCAGGCGGCCAATCACCGTGCCAAATCCCAGCCAAATCACGCCGGCAACCATGTTCACCACGAAAATACCCAGCGAGATCGCCAGAATCGAGGTGTTGTACTTATCGCCTGCCAGGCTAAAGCTTGCCACCGCCCCCAGCGCCATCAGCCAGGCCTTGGGGTTAAGGAATTGCAGCAGCCAGCCCTGATACAGCCGTATCGGCTTGGGCGGTGCCACGTCGGTTTCCAGCTTTTCATAGGCGGCGGTGGCCACTTTCCACGCCAGCCACAACAGGTACAGGCTGCCGAGAATTTTCAGCACCAGATGCAGAGCCGGATAAACCAGAATCAGGCTGCCGACGCCGAAGGCCACCAGCAGCAAAATGCTTTGCATGCCGAGCATGATACCTATCATCAGCAGCAGTGAACGCATAAAGCCAAAGTTGGCGCCGGAAGTGGTCAATAACATATTGTTGGGGCCGGGGGTGATCGCGGCAACCCACAGAAAGCCTAACATCGAAAGAAATAAACTCGCTTCCATCAGGCGGGTGCTCCTCACCCAGGGGGATTTTTGCAGTATTATTGTTAACTCAGGGTAGTGAAGCTAACAGCGCACTAATCATCCCACAATAGTTGCCAAAAAGATTTTTACTCAAGCTATGCATGAATCCTTTCGCCCGTTGACCGGGGCCAGTAATCCCCATCTGCAGACACTGCTGCCACGGCTGGTGCGCCGTCGTGTACAGCTGAAACCTCATTGGCAACGGCTGGAATTGCCCGACGGCGACTTTGTCGATCTCGCCTGGAGCGAAGACCCGACTCAGGCTACCGACAAGCCACGTGTAGTGCTGTTCCACGGCCTGGAAGGCAACTTCTACAGCCCCTATGCCCATGGCCAGCTCAGCGCCTGGCGCGAAAAAGGCTGGCTCGGGGTAGTGATGCATTTTCGCGGCTGTAGCGGCGTGCCGAACCGTAAGCAACGCATCTATCATTCCGGCGAAACGGAGGATGCACGCTTTTTCCTGCAGTGGCTGCGAACCACCTACGGGGAAGCGCCAACCGCCGCCGTGGGTGTCTCGCTCGGCGGCAACATGCTGGCCTGCTACCTGGCGCAACAGGGCGCCGACAGCCTGCTGCAGGCGGCGGCGGTGGTCTCTGCGCCACTGATGCTGGAACCCTGCTCATGGCGGATGGATCAGGGCTTCTCGCGGGTTTATCAGCACTATCTGCTCGGGCAATTGAAACAAAACGCCACCCGCAAACTGCTGCACTATCCTGACACCCTGCCGCTGAAACTGCCGCAGCTCAAGGCGTTGCGCCGGATCCGCGACTTTGACGATGCCATTACCTCGCGTATCCACGGTTTCAGCGACGCTACCGATTATTACCGCCGCTGCAGTGCCCTGCCGCTGTTGCCGTCGATCCAAACGCCGTTGTTGATCATCCATGCCAAGGACGATCCTTTTATGACCGACGAAGTGATCCCCGAGGTCGCCACGCTGCCGCCCAACATTGAGTATCAGCTGACCGAGTTTGGCGGCCACGTCGGCTTTGTCGGCGGTACATTGAAAAAACCCCATATGTGGCTGGAATACCGTATTCCATCCTGGCTTGCCCCTTATCTGGAAACAACCAAGTGATTATCCCCTGGAAAGAACTGGAAGCTGAGACCCTGAACGGCCTGATCGAGTCCTTTGTGCTGCGTGAAGGGACCGACTACGGCGAGCACGAGCGCTCGCTGGAACAAAAGGTGGAAGACGTACGTCGCCAGTTGAAAAGTGGCGAGGTGCTGCTGGTGTGGTCAGAACTGCATGAGACCATCAACATCATGCCTCGAGGACAGTTCCGCGCCGGACAAGAAGAAATTTAGTGCCGATCGGTTCTATGACTGACGGAAAAAATCAGGTAACAATGAGGGATTGCAAACCAACGCGCGGAATTTTGCCCTTGGCGAAAGGGCGTCAAACAGACCAATAATGATATCTGACGCCTGCGCATTTAACACGGAGTGACCCACCACCATGTCCGCCAAACATCCCGTTATCGCAGTGACCGGCTCCAGCGGTGCCGGCACCACCACCACCAGCGTGGCGTTCCGTAAAATCTTTCAGCAGTTGAACATCCGTGCCGCTGAACTGGAAGGCGACAGTTTCCACCGCTATACCCGGCCAGAAATGGACGCGGCAATCCGCAAAGCGCGCGATCTCGGCCGTCATATCAGCTATTTCGGCCCGGAGGCCAACGACTTCGGCCTGCTGCAACAAAGCTTTAGCGAGTACGGCACCAACGGTACCGGCCGCTCTCGCAAATATCTGCATACCTACGATGAAGCGGTGCCCTATAACCAGGTCCCCGGCACCTTTACGCCGTGGGAAGCCTTACCGGCACCGACCGACGTGCTGTTCTATGAAGGGTTGCACGGCGGCGTGGTGACCGAACACAACGACGTGGCCAAACATGTCGATTTATTGGTCGGCGTGGTGCCTATCGTCAACCTGGAGTGGATCCAGAAGCTGATCCGCGATACCGGCGAACGCGGCCACTCCCGTGAAGCGGTGATGGACTCGGTGGTCCGTTCGATGGAAGACTACATCAACTACATCACGCCGCAGTTCTCCCGCACCCACATCAACTTCCAACGGGTGCCGACGGTAGATACCTCCAACCCGTTTGCCGCCAAGGCGATCCCCTCGCTGGACGAGAGCTTTGTGGTGATCCACTTCCGCGGTCTGGACCAGATCGATTTCCCTTACTTGCTGGCCATGCTGCAGGGATCTTTTATCTCGCATATCAATACGCTGGTGGTGCCGGGTGGCAAAATGGGGCTGGCGATGGAGCTGATTATGGCGCCGCTGGTGCAGCAACTGCTGGAAGGCAAAAAAATCGAGTAACTTATCAGAGCGCGGCGACAGGCCGCGCCCCCTCTATCCGTCAGGACACCGCGCGGATTTCAAAACTGTGGGTCACGCTGGCTGCCTGACTCAACATCAGCGAGACCGAGCAGTACTTCTCGGCGGAAAGATTCACCGCCCGCTCAACAATCTTGTCACTTAAATCTTTACCGGTGACGATAAAATGCAGGTTGATATGGGTAAACAAGCGTGGCGCTTCTTCACGCCGTTCGGAGGTCAATTTCACCTCGCAGTCGCGCACATCGTTACGTCCTTTTTGCAGGATCGACACCACATCGATCGCGCTGCAGCCTCCCACCGACATCAGCACCATTTCCATCGGGCTGGGGGCTTTATCACCGGCGTTACCGTCCATCAGCACCTGATGGCCAGACGCGGATTCACCCAGAAACGTCAGCCCTTCCACCCACTTAACTCTTGCCTGCATACTGGTCACTCCGGTTAATTTCTTAAAATCAGACTACGCTTTCGCATAGAAACTGGCAACGGAACCTGATGCTAATCATGCTGAAGCGAGACAACACAAGACACCCGCCTCACTCTGTGCTACAAACAGAGCCGCAATAAATCTTTCCGGGACACTGATTTCAGGGAAACTCCCAGGGAAAGGCTCCTTTACCGGTATGTTAACAGAATGTAGCTTGCAGCTCTCCCGGCAAGTTAATATGCTAGGGCGACAGCGTATATTTATGACACGCCTCAAAACCTGCTGCCAGCCACCATTAAAAAAACGGCGACAGCACGTTTTACAGGGAACTCTGACCCCTGTGACACAAGGCAGCGATAACAACAGAGGATAACAGCGAATGGTTCTCGGCAAACCGCAAACAGACCCTACTCTCGAATGGTTCCTGTCTCATTGCCATATCCACAAATATTCATCCAAAAGTACGCTGATTCACCAAGGTGAAAAGGCCGAAACGCTTTACTACATCGTCAAAGGCTCCGTAGCGGTGCTGATTAAGGATGAAGAAGGTAAAGAGATGATCCTGTCCTACCTTAACCAGGGGGATTTCATCGGCGAGCTTGGATTATTTGAAGAAGGTCAGGAGCGTAGCGCCTGGGTTAGGGCGAAAACCGCCTGTGAAGTGGCTGAAATTTCCTATAAGAAATTCCGCCAGTTGATTCAGGTTAACCCGGACATCCTGATGCGCCTGTCAGCGCAGATGGCAAACCGTCTGCAGATCACCTCTGAGAAAGTGGGTAACCTTGCTTTCCTGGACGTGACGGGCCGCATCGCGCAAACCCTGCTGAACCTGGCGAAACAGCCTGATGCTATGACCCACCCGGATGGCATGCAGATTAAAATTACCCGCCAGGAAATTGGCCAGATCGTCGGTTGTTCACGTGAAACCGTTGGTCGTATTCTGAAAATGCTGGAAGATCAAAATCTGATCTCCGCCCACGGCAAAACTATTGTCGTTTACGGCACGCGTTAATTACTGAAAAAACGGCGCGATGATTCGCGCCGTTTTTTTATGCCCTGAATCATCATGTGGCGCCGACTGATTTACCACCCGGAAGTCAATTACGCACTGCGGCAAACGCTGGTGCTTTGCCTGCCGGTACTGCTGGGCCTGCTGATTGGCCAACTGCAATACGGCCTGCTATTTTCCCTGGTCCCCGCCTGCTGTAACATCGCCGGGTTGGACACGCCCCACAAACGCTTCTTCAAACGCCTGATCGTCGGCGGTTCCCTGTTTGCCTTCAGTAGCCTGTTGCTGCAGCAAGCTCTGCTTTGGCAGTTGCCGCTGCCGTTACTGATGCTCGGCCTGGCCCTGTTGCTCGGCGTCAGCGGTGAAATCAGCCCGTTACACGCCCGCCTGCTGCCTGCCGCACTGGTGGCCGCCATCTTCTCTCTCAGCATGGTCGGTAGAGTCCCGCTGTGGCACGCACCGCTGTTATACGTGGTCGGTACCGCCTGGTACGGCCTGTTCACCTGGTTCTGGTTCAAGCTGTGGAAAGAGCAGCCAATGCGCGAGTCGCTCAATCAGCTCTATCTGGAGCTGGCGGACTACTTCGAAGCCAAATACTCGCTACTGACCCAGCATACCGATCCGCAGACTGCGCTACCGCCATTGTTGGTACGCCAGCAAAAAGTCATGGATTTGATCACCCTGCTGTACCAGCAACTTAATTTTTTGCCGCACGCCAGTAACCTTGAGCAAAAGCGCCTGCAACGCACCTTTCAGGTCGCGCTGGATTTGCAGGAACACATCACCGTCAGCCTGCATCTGCCGGAAGAGGTACAAAAACTGGTAGAGCAGAGCCAGGCCGAAGCAATTATCCGCCGCAATGCGCAGGTGATTGCCGGCCGACTACGCACGGTGGCCCACGATATTCTCTACCACCAGCATTCGCAGCGATTCAAAATGGACCATGAGCTGGCGGCACTGGAAAAAGTCGCTGCGCAGCACCCGGACAACCCGGTGGGCCAGTTCTGCTACTACCACTTCAGTCGCATCGCACGTCTGCTGCGCACCCAGCACCCGCTCTACCGCCGCGATCTGATGGCCAACCAAAACCGCCTGCCGTTTTGGCCCGCGCTGGTCAGCTATCTGTCGTTCAAGTCCAACGCCCTGCGCAATGCGGCACGGCTGGGTGTCACGCTGGCGGCGGGCAGCAGTCTGGGTCTGTTTTTCAATCTGCCGAAGCCTTACTGGATCCTGCTGACCATCATGCTGGTGAGCCAGAACGGCTACAACGCCACCCGGGTGCGCATCCAGCACCGTGCGCTCGGTACCCTGGTCGGATTGGTGCTCGCCGCCGGTCTGCTGCAATTACAGCTACCCGAGGCCGAGACCCTAAGCGTGATGTTGGTGATCACGCTGCTGGCCTATCTGGTATCGCGTAAAAACTACGGGCTGGCGGTGATTGGCTTTACGGTGACGGCGGTCTACACCCTGCAATTGCTGGCGCTAAACGGCACCAATTTCCTGGTGCCGCGGCTGATCGACACCCTGATTGGCTGCGTGCTGGTATTCGGCAGCACCATCTGGCTGTGGCCACAGTGGCAAAGCGGGCTGCTGCGCAAGAACGCCCACCAGGCGCTGGAGAACGATCAGCAGGCGCTGCGTTTGCTGCTGGAAGAACAGGAACCCGACCCCAGCGCACTGGCCTATGCCCGCATGCAGGTTAATCAGGCGCACAATGCGTTATTCACCTCGCTGAATCAGGCGATGCAGGAGCCGGGGTTTGAATCGAACTATCTGGCGGATATGCGCCTGTGGGTGACGCACAGCCAGTTTATTGTCGAACATCTGAACGCGATGACCATCCTGGCGCGCGAGCACTATATGCTGACGCCAAAGCTGGCGGAGGAGTATCTGCAATCTTGTGAGATCGCGCTGCAAAGCTGTCAGCAGCGGCTGGAATACGATGGGCCGAGCAGTGGCAACGGCATTATGCAGCCGCCGGATTTGCACCCGGATATGCCGGTGACTGAAATGGAGCGCCACCTGCGGCGTATTCTGTCGCACCTGAGCGTCATGCACACCATCTCGTCATTGGCCTGGAGCCAACGCCCGCATCATGGCATCTGGCTGAAGCGCAAACTGCGCGATCAATAAGGGCGCCCTGTGGCGCCCCGGTTATCAGTGCAACAAATTAAGCGTTAATCACGTCCTGCACTGCCAGCTCAAACAGCGCCATACCTTCGTCGATATCCTGGATTTCCACCACCAGCGAAGGTGCAAAGCGGATCACATTTGGCCCGGCATTAAGGATCATCAGCCCACGAGCAGCCGCCGCCGTCAGGAAATCGCGCGCCTTGCCATGATACGGCGCCGTCAGTTCGGCACCAATCAACAGGCCCATGCCGCGAATATCGCTGAAAATACCGTACTTCTCGCCAATTTTCTTTAACGCCTGCACGTACAGCCCGTGACGTAACTCAATGCCGCTCAGCACTTCCGGCGTATTGATCACGTCCAGTGCCGCTTCCGCCACCGCGCAGGCCAGCGGATTACCGCCGTAGGTGGTGCCATGAGTGCCCACCTGCATCGCCGAGGCAATCTCTTCGGTGGTCAGCATGGCGCTAACCGGGAAACCGCCACCGAGCGCTTTGGCTGTAGTCAGGATGTCCGGCGTCACACCATAGTGCATGTAGGCGAACAGCTTGCCGCTGCGGCCCATGCCGCTTTGCACTTCGTCAAACACCAACAGCGCCTGGTGTTTATCGCACAGTTCACGCACGCCCTTGAGGAATTCGGCATTGACCGGGGTAATGCCCCCTTCCCCCTGGATCGGCTCCATCACCACCGCACAGGTATGGTCGTCCATCACCGCCTTCACCGCCGCCAGATCGTTGAATGGCACGTGTACGATATCGGCCGGCTTGGGCCCAAAACCATCAGAATACTTGGCCTGCCCGCCCACCGAGACGGTAAACAGCGTGCGGCCGTGGAAAGCGTTATAAAAAGCGATGATTTTGGTTTTGTACGGGCTGTGACGGGTAATCGCGTAATGGCGTGCCAGTTTGAAGGCCGCTTCATTGGCTTCCGCACCGGAGTTGGCGAAAAACACCCGGTCGGCAAAGGTGGCGTTGATCAACTTGGTGGCCAGACGCAGCGCCGGTTCGTTGGTGAAAACATTGCTGGTATGCCACAGGGTTTCGCCCTGCTGTTTCAATGCCTCAACCAGGGCCGGGTGGCAATGCCCCAACGCCGTCACCGCAATGCCACCAGAGAAATCGATGTACTCTTTCCCCTGTTGGTCCCACACGCGGCTGCCTTTGCCCCTGACCGGGACAAACTGGGCTGGTGCATAAACAGGCAAGATAACCTGATCAAAGGTGCTGCGGTTAACTTCGAGTTTTTCGGTCATTATGGGGTCCACCCTGAATGTGACTCAGTCTTTTTGTTGCGATTGAGTGAAAATATAATCACAAAATATGCATAAAAAACCAATAAAGGGCAAACGCAAATCGTCTTCGCGGTTAAAAAAAACCTAACCAACTAACTTTTAAGGAAATTATCCAATAGCTGATGGCCCTGCTCACTGAGGATGCTCTCCGGATGGAACTGCACCCCTTCCAGCGCCAGTTGACGGTGGCGGATGCCCATAATCTCATCGCGTACGCCGTCGCGCTCGCTCCAGGCGGTCACTTCAAAACAGTCCGGCAAGGTAGCGGCTTCAAGCACCAGCGAGTGGTAGCGGGTGACGGTCAGCGGATTGTTCAATCCGTGAAAAACACCGCTGTCGAGATGGCGGATCGCCGAGGTCTTGCCGTGCATCACCTCACGGGCGCGCACCACGTTGGCGCCAAAGGCCTGTCCCAGTGCCTGGTGTCCCAGGCAAACGCCGAGGATCGGCAGCTTGCCGGCAAAATGCCGAATAGCCGCCAGCGAGATACCGGCTTCATTTGGGGTGCAGGGGCCCGGCGAGATCACCAGACGCTGCGGTGCCAGCCTTTCTATATCGGCCAGTTGCAGTTCGTCGTTACGCTTCACCAACACTTCGGCGCCTAATTGGCAGAAGTACTGGTAAAGGTTATAGGTAAATGAATCGTAGTTATCGATCAACAGCAGCATAGGGGTTCCAACGGACAGCATTGTAAGGGGCTAGCCCCGATTGACACCGGCGCATTATACAACGCCCCTACAATACTGCCGCCAGCGATAATTTCAGCTTACTTTTTACGGCCACCCATAATCGAGCCCAACACACCGCGCAAGATCTGGCGGCCAAGGTCACGCGCCATGCTCTTGGCCGCGGTCTGGACGATGCCGTCATGCTTGCCACCACGTGGGCCGGTAGAACCGAACAGGATATCGTTCAGGCCGCCCATCAAACCACCGCCTGCCGGCTGCTGTGCCTGCGGTTGCGATGTCGGCTGACCCGGTTGCGGCGTGCCGACGGTAGCAAAACCTGCCGATGACAACTTCTCATAAGCGGATTCGCGATCAACCATATCTTCGTAACGACCGTACAAGGGCGATTTATTGATCGCACTGTTCAGCCCTTCCGCCCCCAGCATACCCATTTTGGATTCCGGCGCGATCACCATCGCCCGTTCCACCACGTTAGGTCGCCCTTTCTCATCCAGGAACGACACCAACGCCTCACCCACGCCCAGTTCGGTGATCGCCGTTTCTGCGTCGAAGGCCGGGTTGGCACGCATGGTTTGCGCCGCGGCTTTCACCGCTTTTTGATCGCGAGGAGTAAAGGCACGCAGCGCATGCTGTACACGGTTACCTAATTGACCCAGCACGCTGTCCGGGATATCCAGCGGGTTCTGGGTCACAAAGTAGATGCCGACGCCTTTGGAGCGGATCAGACGCACTACCTGCTCGATTTTGGTCAGCAATGCCGCCGGCGCGTCGTTGAACAGCAGGTGTGCCTCATCGAAGAAGAACACCAGCTTCGGCTGTTCCGGGTCACCCACCTCCGGCAGGTGTTCAAACAGCTCGGCCAGCAGCCACAGCAGGAACACCGAATACAGCTTCGGCTGGTTAATCAGCTTGTCCGCCGCCAGCAGGTTAATGATGCCGTGGCCGTTGGCGTCGGTTTTCATCAGATCATTGATGTCGAGCATCGGCTCACCGAAGAACTGGTTGGCACCCTGCTCTTCCAGCGTCAGCAGCCCACGCTGGATAGCGCCCACCGAAGCCGAAGAAATATTGCCGTATTGGGTCTGGAACTGTTTGGCGTTGTCACCCACGTACTGCACCATGGCGCGCAGATCTTTCATATCCAACAGCAGCAGCGCATTATCGTCGGCAATTTTGAACACCAACTGCAGCACGCCACTTTGTACCTCGTTCAGATCCAGCAAGCGGCCCAGCAGCAGCGGCCCCAGGTCAGACACGGTGGCGCGGATCGGGTGGCCCTTCTCGCCGTAGATGTCCCACGGAATAAGGGTACATGCCTGTGGCTGCCAGTCAGTGACGCCAATGGCCGTCAGGCGCGCCTGCAGTTTTTCGGAGGGCACGGCCTCGGTGCCAATCCCCGACAGGTCGCCCTTCACGTCGGACAAAAATACCGGAATGCCGATACGCGAGAATTGCTCAGCCATTTTTTGCAGCGTCACGGTTTTACCGGTCCCGGTCGCGCCGGTGATCAGACCATGGCGGTTGGCCAACGCGGGCAAGATCACCAGATCCTGTTCCGGTTTCCCGTCTTTCATCGCTTTGGCAATAATCCGTGCTTCACTCATTTTCTTTTCCTTGGACGCTGACGTGGCGCGAAAAGCGCCAGTTGATGTCAATAAAGCTATAAGCGTGGCGTAACCCCGTCAAGGACAAACAAAAACGGAGCTACCAACCTGCTCGCAGGAGAATAAATTTAGGATTCCGCTTAGCACAGGGTTAGCCGATCACAGTCGGCTTGAACAATAAAACAGCAGTGATATAGTAAGCAAGACGCTGTATATACGAGGTACATACCATGTCTGAATCTACCGTGGTGATCCGAGTGGATGATGAATTAAAAATGGCTTTCGCCAGCGCGGCAAAAGCAGCAGATCGTACTGCATCTCAACTGTTACGTGATTTCATGCGGGATTTTGTTTGTCACCAATCTCAGCAAAAAGAATACGAGCAATGGCTACAGGAAAAAGTGGAAATAAGCCGGAAAGCACTTCATGAAGGGAAAATCGTTGATGATGAAGATGTTGAGGCTTACTTCGCCGAACGCAGGGAAAAATCAATGCGGTAATACGATAAGGAAATATCGTGAAGCTCAAGTGGACGGAACCCGCGATTGCCGACCGTATGGCAATTTATGACTATCTGGCATCAAAGAATCCAGTCGCTGCCGCAGAAATTGACGCTCTGATTTCCGCGGCTACGGCCCGCCTCTCCCAAAACCCATTGAGCGGCAAACCAGGCCGGGCTTCAGGTACCCGTGAGTTAGTCATTCATCATTCTTACTTGCTAATTTATGAATTAACCAACGGCCCACTTATCATATTGGCGGTAGTACACGCCCGCCGCCAATGGCCAAAAGATTAATCAACCACGCAGCCCCAGCTCTTCTTTTAGCGCTTTCAGGTAACGGCGGCTGACCGGTACCGGTTCGCCGACCGGCATGATCATTTCCGCCGCGCCACCGTCATCAAAGCGGATCTCGCGCACCAGCTCCAGGTTAACCAAGTATTGTCGATGACAACGCACCAGCGGCGTTCGCATTTCCAGCGTGCGCAGCGTCAGCTCAGTAAAGCACTCCATGCCGTCATTGCGGACCACGAACACCCCACTCAGCCGTGAACGGATAGCCACCACCTCATCAAAGCGCAGCAAATAGATGCGGCTGTGGCCGGTGCAGGGAATGTATTTCAGGTAGCCGGCGCTTTCGTCCAGCGCGGCGATATTTTGCGGCTCGCGTTGCTGCTGCAGGCGCTGCAGCGTTTTGCTCAGTCGTTTCGGTTCTGCCGGTTTCAGCAGGTAGTCAAACGCATGCTCTTCAAAGGCCTGCACCGCGTATTCATCATAAGCGGTCAGAAACACAATATGCGGCATACGGTTGGGATCGAGCATGCCGACCATCTCCAGCCCGGTGATGCGCGGCATCTGGATATCCAAAAACACCACGTCCGGCTGCAAACGATGGATGCCGCTGATAGCCTCTATCGCATTGGCGCATTCGCCGACAATAGAGATGCCTTCTTCAGCTTCCAGCAAATGCCGCAGGTTATCGCGTGCGGAAGGTTCGTCATCGACAATCAGTACGTTTAACATCAGGCGGCCCTCGCCAAGGGGACATTGATCGTAATGCGGGTGAATGTTTGCGGCTCGCAGGCCACCTGTACCCCATAGGCGTCGCCGTAACGCACGCGGATCCGCTTATCCACCAGATTCATCCCCAGCCCACTGTTGTTCGGCTGCGATTGGAATAATCCGGCATTGTCGGTGACCTGCAGCAACAAACAGCCGCCTTCAAGCCGCGCGCCAATATCAATCCGCCCCACGCCCAGCAACTGCGAAGTGCCATGCTTGATGGCATTCTCAACAATCGGCTGCAGTGAAAATGCCGGTAACCGAACCGCCAACAACTCTTGCGGTAACGCAACGACCACCTCCAGCCGATCGGCAAAACGCGCCAGTTCAATTTGCAGGTAGGCATTCACGTGTTCGAGCTCGTCCGCCAGGCTGACTTCATCACCGGAACGCTTGAGGTTCTTACGGAAAAAGGTCGAAAGATTTTGCACCAACTCACAGGCCCGGTCGCCGTCACGTCGGATCACCGCCACCAGCGTATTCAGGGCATTAAACAGGAAGTGTGGATTGACCTGCGCATGCAGTAATTTGATTTCTGACTGCGCCAGCAGCTGTTTGTGGCGCTCGTACTGGCCGGCCATAATCTGTGCGGATAACAGGCTGGCGATACCTTCACCCAGCGTACGGTTGATGGTGCTGAACAACCGACTCTTCGGCTCATACAACTTGATGGTGCCGATCACTCGCTGATTCTCACCGCGCAGCGGGATCACCAATGTCGACCCCAGTTTGCAACTGGGATTAATCGAGCAGCAGTAAGAATGCTCATTGCCGTCGGCATAGACCACTTCGTTGTTGTCGATCGCACGGTGCGAGTGCTTTGACGAGATCGGCGTGCCCGGCAGGTGGTGGTCGTCACCGATGCCGATAAACGCCAGCAGTTTATCGCGGTCGGTTATCGCTACGGCGCCGATACCCAGTTCCTGGTAAATCACTCGCGCCACCCTCATGCTGTTTTCCTGATCGAACCCCTGTCGCAGGATCCCCTCGGTACGCTCGGCAATTTTCAGCGCTTTGGCGGAAAACGCGCCGGTGTACTTTTCGAACATCGCTCGCCGATCCAGCAGGATTTGCATGAACATTGCGGCCCCCACCGTATTGGCGATCAACATCGGCAAAGCGATATGCTCCACCAGCCGCAGTGCCTCGTCGAATGGGCGCGCAATCGCCAGGATAATCACCATTTGCAGCACTTCGGTCACCAGCGCGACCCCGGCGACAAACAGGGGATTAAACAGCAAGTCGATACGCCGGTGACGCATGGCAATGCTATGCACCAGCCCGCCTACCAGCCCTTCTGCTACGGTTGATACCGCACAGGCGATATCGGTCATGCCCCCCAGGGTATAACGGTGCAGACCACCGGTCAGTCCCACTAAAAGGCCCACCGAAGGCCCGCCCAGCAGGCCGCCTAACACCGCACCGATGGCGCGGGTGTTGGCAATCGAGCCTTCGACATGCAGACCGAAATAAGTGCCCATGATGCAGAACACCGAGAAAATGACGTAGCACAGCAGCTTGTGCGGCAGGCGGATGGTCACCTGCGTCAGCGGAATGAATAGCGGGGTTTTGCTCAGTAAATAAGCAATGACAAGGTAAACGCACATCTGCTGCAACAGCAGCAGCACCTGGCTAAATTCGAACATGGCAGCAGCTCATCCCTTAAGAAAACAGATGCAAAACGCCGGGTTTCCGGTCTGATTATAAGCTGGCGATTAAAGCATGTGACGGGGGAAAAAACAGTGATGCAGGCAAGGCTTCCGGGGAAAGCAACGCAGCCGGCCCACCTGGGGCCGGCGCAAAATCATTATGGCAGCACTTTCGCTGACAGGATGACGATAGGTTTGCTCGGAACATTCTGGTACGGACCGACGTTGCCGGTCGGCGCCTGGGAGATTTTATCTACCACGTCCATGCCCTTGACCACTTTGCCGAATACCGCGTAACCGAAGTCGCGCTGGCCGTGATCCAGGAAGGCGTTATCCGCCACGTTGAGGAAGAACTGGCTGGTAGCGCTGTCTTTGTCGGCGGTACGCGCCATCGAAATGGTGCCGCGCAGGTTGCGCAAACCGTTATCCGCTTCGTTCTTGATTGGCGCCTGGGTGGATTTTTGCTGCATGTCTGCAGTAAAGCCACCGCCCTGAACCATAAAGCCCGGGATCACGCGGTGGAAAACGGTGTTGTTGTAATAGCCGCTGTTCACGTAGTCGACGAAGTTCTTAGTGGAAACCGGAGCCTTCTGACTGTCGAGCGCCAATTCGATATTCCCTGCTGAGGTGGTCAGCATGACATGAGTTTCACCGGCGGCGAGCGCGGCGGGTGTCATTGCTGTCAGGGAACACAGCGCAACGAAGGTCACTAAAGTACGTTTGAACATTAACGGGTCCTTTCTCTGAGAGACAAACAACGGAAAAGCGCCTTGATTCTAAAGAGCTGAACCTGCGAGTGCCAGCCATTTACCTATATTTACGTAATAGTGGGACATATCTCAGTCAGCCCCGGATTTTACTGCCAAAAGTATGATCGCCTTAGACCTTTTTGCCAAATGCATCACGCATTTTTTGCCCTTTTTACGCCTTCGTCGCTTTTTGCGACACAACTCCCGGTTTCGTTTTCCATTCCCGTTACTCTAGATAAATGAGAGCGCTCTCATTTGAGCGCAAAGACAAGAATAATGAATGTCCGCCGGCACCGCTGCCGCGCAATAACAGGAGAAATAATGTGAGTGAATTGATGACTGAAATCAGCGCCGATTTTGAAAGCACCATCATGGAGCTGCTGGTGTTCTCCGGTGGCGCCCGTAGCAGTGCGCTGATGGCTCTGCAGCAAGCACGCGCCGGCGACTTTACCGCTTCAGCCAAGCATATGGCCGAGTCCAAACAGTCGGTGAAAAAAGCCCATCTTATTCAGACCCAACTGATCGGTCTGGACGAAGGCTGCGGCAAACTGACCATCAACCTGATTACTGTTCATGCCCAGGATCATCTGATGAACGCCATGGTGATCCAGGATCTGGCGGATGACATGATTGAGCTTTATCGCCGTCAGGCCCAGTTGGAGACCCGCGCATGAAATCGTTGAAAATAGCCGTGATTGGCGGCGGCAGCAGCTACACGCCAGAATTGGTCGATGGTTTGATCCAGCGTATCGAAGAGCTGCCGGTGACCGAACTGGCGCTGGTGGACGTTGAGCCTGGCCGCGAAAAGGTTGAGATCATCGCCGCGCTGACCGAACGCATGCTGGCACGTCACGGGCTGGAGCAGGTGAAGGTCAGCGTACATTTCGAACTGGATGAGGCCATTCGCGACGCCAACTTCGTGCTGACTCAGTTCCGCGTTGGCCAGTTGCCGGCGCGCGCCGCCGACGAGCGTTTGGGGCTGAAATACGATTTGATCGGCCAGGAAACCACCGGCGTTGGCGGCTTCGCCAAGGCGCTGCGCACCATTCCGGTGATGCTGGATATTGCACGCAGAGTGGAAAAACTGGCGCCAGATGCCTGGATCATCAACTTCACCAACCCGGCCGGCATCGTCACCGAAGCGGTTTCCCGCTACACCAAAGCAAAAATCATCGGTCTGTGTAACGTGCCGATCAGCATGCATCACATGATTGCCAATATGCTGAAAAGCCCTTATCAGGAGGTGCAACTGCAGTTCGCCGGGCTGAACCACATGGTGTGGGTACATCAGGTGCTGCAAAACGGTCATGACGTCACCGGCAAGGTGATCGACATGCTGTGTGATGGGGCAGCGCTGACCATGAATAACATCAAGGAAGAGCCTTGGCAGCCAGATTTCCTGCGCGCCGTAGGGGCGATCCCTTGCCCCTACCACCGCTATTTCTACCAAACCAAAGAGATGCTGGCCGAGGAAATTGCCGCAGCGGCCGAACGCGGTACCCGCGCCGAGCAGGTAATGAAGGTAGAGAAAGAGCTGTTTGAGCTGTATGCCGATCCGCATCTCGACAGCAAACCGGAACAGTTAAGTTTCCGCGGTGGATCATATTATTCGGAAGTGGCGCTGGAGCTAATCCGTGCGATCCATAATAATCTCGGGACGCAATTAGTCGTCAATACCGCAAACCGTGGCGCTATTCGCGGTTTACCGGACGACGCTGTGATAGAAACCAACTGTATCATCGATGCTCAGGGTGCCCATCCGCTGACCTTCGGCACGCTGCCGGATTCTATGCATGCGCTGACCCAACAGGTGAAAGCTTATGAGCGCCTGACCATCGAAGCTGCGGTGCATGGCGATCGCCGCAGTGGCCTGCTGGCCTTGGTCACCAACCCACTGGTCGGCAATGCCAATGTGGCACAGCCGCTGCTGGATGAAGTGCTGGCGGTGAACGCACCCTATCTGCCTCAGTTCAAATAACCGCCGGGCCAGCCAGGGTTGCTGATACATTGCTATAACTAGTATGCAGGGGTCGATACGTCGGCCCCATTTTTGTCGTAATCAGGAGTCGGATGATGGTGACACTGGAAGATGTCGCAGCCCTGGCGGGTGTGTCCCGCGCCACCGTGTCACGCGTTGTGAATGGCGATACCAACGTTAAAGGGCAAACCCGCGAGAAGGTCGAAAAGGCGGTGGCCCAGCTTGGCTACACGCCCAATCCGGCCGCCCGCGCGTTGGCCTCCAGCCACAGCAATACCCTGGGATTGGTTACCACCTCCTATCGCGGCGGCTTCTTCGGCGCGCTGATGGACTTTGTGCAAACTGAAGCCGAATCCCACGGCAAGCAGTTGTTGGTGACTCAGGGGCGCAACAGCGCAGAAAACGAATGGCAGGCGATCCAGCGGCTGTTCAGCCTGCGCTGCGATGGGGTGATCCTGCATGTCCGTTTCCTCAGCGATGACCAACTGCGCCAGTTGGCAGCGGAGCAACACCGCTTTGTACTGCTCGATCGTCTGGTGCCGGGCCTGGAAGCGCACTGCGTCACCTTCGATCATCCCTACGCCAGTCGCATGGCGACACAACAATTGATTGATGCCGGCCACCGCCACATCGCCTGCATCAGCGGCCCGCGTGACCGCCCTTCCAGCCTTTTGCGACTGCAGGGTTTTGAACAGGCCATGCAGGCGGCGCATATCAAACCGGTGGCCTGCACCGAAGGGCTCTACGATCTGGAGAGCGGCTATCGCTGCGCCGATCAACTGCTAAAAATGAAAACCACGCCCACGGCTATCTATTGCTGCAACGAAGAGATGGCCATCGGTGCGCTGCTGGCGATCAACGAACACCGTCTGCGGGTACCACAGGACATCTCGTTGATCTGTTATGACAGCGGCGAGCGCGCGCCCTTCGTCCGCCCGGCACTGAGCAGCGTACATTTCCCGATTACCGAAATGGCGCAATACGCCGCCCGCCTGCTGATCGACCCGGCCACCCCACAGGTAAGCTTCACGCCAATCGTCATCAGCCGCGACTCGATCGCGACGGTGAATAAATAGATCACAAAATATTTCAGGCTCTCTCATTGATTGCATCAAAAAGTAGATAGCCATCACAAAAACTCCCGTTGTCTGTGCTAGGATCCGCTCCCTGGTGGCCTGATCGGGACTTTTTTCTGCTTTTGCCAGGAAAAGCCAGCGGCCCTAATCCAGCGTTATACCCTATGAATTTCAAATTGCAGCTAGGCGCCCAGCTCACTCATCCCCTGGAGCTTACTTAGGTAAGTGAGTGGGGGGTGTTAGTGCAGGTAACAACGCTGCGGTTCGAAAGGCGACGGGAATAATCTTAACAGACATAATCAGGCCTATATAATGAATGACAGCAACCGTCTACGGCTTACCTGGATCAGCTATTTTTCTTATGCGCTGACCGGTGCTTTAGTTATCGTCACAGGGATGGTGATGGGGAACATTGCAGAGTACTTTAATCTGCCGGTTTCCAGCATGAGCAATACTTTTACCTTTCTTAACGCCGGTATTTTGATTTCTATCTTCCTCAATGCCTGGCTGATGGAAATTATCCCGCTGAAACGTCAACTGATGTTTGGCTTTGTGCTGATGCTGTTGGCGGTTGCCGGGTTGATGCTGAGCAAAAGCCTGACCATGTTCTCGTTGTGCATGTTTATCCTTGGCGTGGTCAGCGGTATCACCATGTCGATAGGCACCTTCCTGATCACCCATATGTACGCCGGCCGCCAGCGCGGTTCGCGCCTGCTGTTCACTGACTCCTTCTTCAGCATGGCCGGGATGATCTTCCCGATTGTCGCCGCGATGCTGCTGGCACGTCAGATCGGCTGGTACTGGGTGTATGCCTGCATCGGCTTGCTGTACGTGGGTATCTTTGTGCTGACCCTGTTCTCCGAATTCCCGGTGCTGGGCAACAAAGGCGCCGACGCCAGCCAGCCGGTAGTGAAAGAAAAATGGGGTATCGGCGTGCTGTTCCTGTCGATCGCCGCACTGTGCTACATCCTCGGCCAGCTGGGTTTCATTCAGTGGGTACCGGAATACGCCACCAAGTCGTTCGGGATGGATATCAGCCAGGCCGGTAAGCTGGTGAGTGATTTCTGGACCTCGTACATGATCGGCATGTGGGTATTCAGCTTTATCCTGCGCTTCTTCGATTTGCAGCGCATCGTCACTATTCTGGCCGCTTTGGCGACCGGCGCGATGTACCTGTTTGTCAGCACCGATAATCCGGAACACCTGGGCTACTACATTATGGCTCTGGGCTTCGTTTCCAGCGCGATCTACACCACGCTGATCACTCTGGGTTCGCTGCAGACCAAGGTTTCCTCACCGAAACTGGTTAACTTCATTCTGACCTGCGGCACCATCGGCACCATGCTGACCTTCGTGGTCACCGGCCCGATCGTAGCCAAAGGCGGCGCACACGCAGCGCTGACAACCGCCAACGGCCTGTACCTGGCGGTGTTCGTGATGTGTCTGCTGCTCGGCTTCGTGACCAAGCACCGCAGCCACGGCCACGTGACCAACTGATCTGCCAGCGCGATGTAACACGCGCTTTTACCAAGAGATCAAAATCCGGTGAGTCCCCCTCACCGGATTTTTTCTATGTGTTGGCGGACAAAATGAGTCCGGGCCCATAAGCGATTTGCCACTTGTCTTCATGACCTCAACTAATTAAAAAGACTTTTAATCAGCGCTCATGTTATTAAAGAGTTGTTTAATAACGTTCAGCCTTATTAAAGGAGAGTTTAATGAAGCGCACATCTGGCCGATTTATGACAACCCAGAGTCATCATGAAACCGTTAATGCCTTTGTGCCTGTGCCTTTACCGCCGTCTGCTCCTGTCCTTGATTCCCAAGCCTATCAACAACTCAATGCCCGAGCTGAACTTGGGTTGGCAAGACTATCAGGTATGACTGGCCTAGTGACATCGGGGGAGTGGCTCATCTACAGTGCAATACGGCGAGAAGCATTACTCACCTCTCAACTTGAAGGGACTCAGGCGACGCTGACAGATGTTTTTGATGAAGAAGCCGGATTGTCTGTAACCAATGCGAATGATGTCGAGGAAGTCACCCGGTATCTGCAGGCATTCAGGTTTGTCCGCGAGCAGATACTCTCTCCGACGGGATTACCTGTATCGGTCCGCTTACTCACAGAGGCCCACAAAGTTCTCCTGGATGGCATTCGGGGTACCAATAAGCAGCCAGGCAGTGTACGAACCAGTCAGAACTGGATTGGCGGTACGCGACCAGGTAATGCGGCGTATGTTCCACCACCACCAGAGCATGTCACCCGTTTACTGGCAGATCTTGAGATTTTTATACACGATGAAGCACCTACCTTGCCCCCCCTGGTGAGGATAGCTTTGGTGCACGCCCAGTTTGAAACCATTCACCCTTTTCTTGATGGAAATGGCCGTATAGGTCGTTTGCTGATCGCCATGTTACTTGAGACATGGAAACTTTTGCCTGAGCCATTATTGTATCTGTCAGGATATCTGAAAGCTCATCAGGCTGAGTACTACCGTTGTTTATCTGAAATCAGGAGCAATGGGGACTGGGAATCGTGGGTGGTTTTCTTTCTTGAAGGGATTGAAATAGCGGCAGAGGAAGCACAACGAAGCATCATTCAGATAGCTTCGTTGATCGCAACTGACAGGAAAAAAATTCTCGCTACTGCATCAAGTACATTACAAACGCTGCGCCTTTTTGAGTTATTACCCACCATGCCGAAATTGACTGTGGAACGCGCTCAGGCGGAGTTAGCCGTCTCCTTCCCTACTGCCAGCGCCGCCGTCAAAGCGCTGGAAAATGCAGGGATCCTGATGGAAACGACAGGCCGGCTAAGAGGCAAAAGCTACGTCTATCAGACCTATGTAGATGTATTGCGCAATGATTAACAACAATGTGTGATAAAGCATTGGTAACCAAAGAAAATCGGTCGATAGCCCGCTCTTAACGCCGGAAATCCACTTTCTCGTCCTGCGCCAGATACAGCGTGGTTTCCGCCGGCTGGGTCTCGGCAATCACCGTGCCCTGACGTATCGAGTAACGCACCGGCGTCTGTCGGCGCACCGCATCAAAGCCGCTATCCGCAGGCAATATCACCAGATTGGCACTGTTGCCCGCCGTCAGGCCGTAGTCGGTCAGATTCAGGGTGCGCGCGCTGTGGCTGGTGATCAGTTTCAGCCCGTCGTCGATCTGCCCGTATCCCATCAGTTGGCACACGTGCAGTCCCATATGCAGTACCTGCAGCATGTTGGCGGTGCCCAGCGGATACCAGGGATCGAACACATCATCATGACCAAAGCAGACGTTGATTTCCGCCTCCAGCATCTCCTTCACCCGGGTGATGCCGCGCCGTTTCGGGTAGCTGTCGAAACGACCCTGCAGGTGAATATTCACCAGCGGATTGGCGACAAAATTGATGCCGGACATTTTCAGCAGGCGGAACAGCCGTGACGTATACGCACCATTGTAAGAGTGCATCGCCGTGGTGTGGCTGGCGGTGACTTTAGCCCCCATATCCAGTTTCAGCGCCAGCGCCGCCACGGTTTCGACAAAGCGCGACTGCTCGTCGTCTATTTCATCGCAGTGGACATCCACCAGCCGATCGTATTTTTGCGCCAAAGCGAATGCCTTGTGCAGCGACTCCACGCCATATTCACGCGTAAACTCAAAGTGCGGAATGGCCCCCACCACGTCGGCCCCCAGCCGCAACGCCTCTTCCAACAGCGCCTCACCGTTGGGATAGGACATAATGCCTTCCTGCGGAAAAGCGACGATTTGCAACGTGACCCAGGGGGCAACTTCCTGTTTCACCTCCAGCATTGCACGCAGCGCAGTCAGGGTCGGGTCGGAAACGTCAACGTGGGTACGCACGTACTGCACGCCGTTGGCGATTTGCCATTTCAGCGTCTGCCAGGCGCGCTGCTTAACGTCCTCATGGGTCAGCAACGCCTTGCGCTCTGCCCAGCGCTCAATCCCTTCAAACAGGGTACCCGACTGGTTCCAGGCCGGTTGCCCGGCGGTTTGGGTAGTATCCAGATGGATATGTGGCTCAACAAACGCCGGCATCGCCAGCCCGCCCTGCGCATCCAGCACATCGCTGCGCCATTCCTGCCCTTCCGGTTGCGGCACGATATGGGCGATGCGCCCCTGCTCAATCGCCAGTTGCCACAGCCCTTCATGCCCGCTCAGACGCAGGTTATCGATAAACTTCAATGGACTCTTGGCCACCCTTCACCTCTGCTGTTCCAGCCTGTTTTATTCATCATACTGGCAGCGGATCATACTGACAAAGCCGCCAATAATTTATTCCACCACCGATTACTCCCGAATGGGTAGAATTCGCATTAACTGGCTCGTTTCAGCTAAAGATGAATAAAAACCGCAACTTATCAAATAACGATAAAAATCATTCATATACCACATTAGAGGTATATGGAGGGGCGATTGATTTGCATCAATAAATTGCCCACAGGGAGGAATAAGGTAACGCTAGGAAACCAGAATTTTGAGGCAATAATGAGCAGAGTCAAACTTGCTGTCATCGGTAATGGCATGGTCGGCCACCGGTTTATCGAAGATCTGCTGGAAAAAGCAGACAAAGACCAGTTCGACATCACCGTATTTTGCGAAGAACCGCGCATCGCCTACGATCGCGTACACCTTTCTTCTTATTTCTCCCACCACACCGCTGAAGAACTTTCGCTGGTACGCGAAGGCTTTTACGAGAAGCAGGGCGTAAAGGTTTTGGTTGGCGAACGCGCCATCACCATCAACCGCAGTGAGAAAGTCATTCACTCCAATACCGGCCGTACCATCTATTACGATAAATTGATCATGGCCACCGGCTCTTATCCGTGGATCCCGCCGATTAAAGGCTCCGAAAGCCAGGACTGTTTCGTCTACCGAACCATTGAAGATCTGAACGCCATCGAAGCCTGCGCACGCCGCAGCAAACGCGGTGCGGTGGTCGGCGGTGGCCTGTTGGGTCTGGAAGCTGCCGGGGCGCTGAAAAGTCTCGGCGTTGAAACTCACGTCATCGAATTTGCGCCGGTACTGATGGCCGAACAGCTCGACCCGATGGGTGGCGATCAACTGCGTCGCAAGATCGAACGCATGGGCGTCAAAGTCCATACCGGTAAAAATACCCAGGAAATCGTCAACGGCGGGGAGCAGGCGCGCAAAACCATGCAGTTCGCCGACGGGACCGCGCTGGAAGTGGACTTTATCGTCTTCTCTACCGGCATCCGTGCCCAGGACAAGCTGGCTCACCAGTGCGGTCTGGCCACCGCCCGCCGCGGCGGTATCGTGATTAACGACAGCTGCCAGACCTCCGATCCTGACGTTTATGCCATCGGCGAATGTGCCTCATGGCGTGAACGCACCTTCGGCCTGGTAGCGCCGGGCTATAAAATGGCGCAGGTCACCGCCGATCATCTGCTGGGCCGTGAAAACACCTTCATGGGTG
The DNA here is from genome assembly GCF_002607755.1 of Serratia sp. BW106. Classification (NCBI taxonomy): domain Bacteria; kingdom Pseudomonadati; phylum Pseudomonadota; class Gammaproteobacteria; order Enterobacterales; family Yersiniaceae; genus Serratia; species Serratia sp. BW106. The sequence continues at coordinate 160,185 of NZ_MCGS01000014.1, read as the reverse complement.
CCGACATGAGCGCCAAGCTGAAACTGCTGGGCGTCGACGTCGGCGGTATCGGTGATGCCCACGGCCGCACCGAAGGCGCACGCAGCTACGTCTATCTGGACGAGAGCAAAGAAGTTTATAAACGCATCGTGGTCAGCGCCGACAACAAAACCCTGTTGGGTGCGGTGCTGGTCGGTGATACCAGCGACTACGGCAACCTGCTGCAGCTGGCACTGAACGCCATCGAACTGCCGGAAAACCCGGACGGTCTGATCCTGCCGGCACATGCGGGCAGCAAACCGGCCATCGGCGTCGACTCCCTGCCGGAAACCGCACAAATCTGTTCCTGCTTCGACGTCAGCAAAGGCGATATCATCAAAGCGGTCAGCATGGGTTGTCATACCGTCGCGGCGATCAAGTCCGAAACCAAAGCCGGCACCGGCTGTGGCGGCTGTATCCCGCTGATCACTCAGGTGTTGAACGCCGAACTGAGCAAACAGGGTATCGAGGTCAACCACCACCTGTGCGAACACTTCGCTTATTCACGCCAGGAGCTGTACCACCTGATCCGCGTTGAAGGCATCAAATCCTTCGACGAACTGTTGACCAAATACGGCAAAGGCTACGGTTGCGAAGTTTGTAAACCTACCGTCGGTTCACTGTTGGCCTCCTGCTGGAATGAATACATTCTCAAACCGCAGCACACGCCGCTGCAGGACACCAACGACAACTTCCTCGGCAATATCCAGAAAGACGGCACCTACTCGGTGATCCCACGCTCTCCAGGCGGCGAAATCACGCCGGAAGGGTTGATGGTAGTCGGCCAAATCGCCAAGGAATACAACCTGTACACCAAGCTGACCGGCTCCCAGCGCATCGGCATGTTCGGCGCGCAGAAAGACGACCTGCCGGCCATCTGGAGCAAGCTGATTGCCGCCGGCTTTGAAACCGGTCACGCCTACGCCAAGGCGCTGCGCATGTCCAAAACCTGCGTCGGCAGCACCTGGTGCCGCTTTGGCGTCGGCGACAGCGTCGGCTTTGGCGTCAAGCTGGAACATCGCTACAAAGGGATCCGCACCCCGCACAAAATGAAGTTTGGCGTTTCCGGCTGCACCCGTGAATGTTCCGAAGCCCAGGGCAAAGACGTCGGCATTATCGCCACCGAAAACGGCTGGAACCTGTACGTTTGCGGTAACGGCGGGATGAAACCACGCCATGCCGACCTGCTGGCAGCGGATCTCGACCGCGAGACGCTGGAGCACTATCTCGATCGCTTTATGATGTTCTATATCCGCACCGCCGATAAGCTGCAGCGCACTTCGGTATGGCTGGAGAGCCTGGAAGGCGGCATCGATTATCTGCGTAAGGTGATCATTGACGACAAACTGGGGATTAACGACCAGTTGGAAGCCGAGATCGCCCGCCTGCGCGACGCGGTGGTCTGCGAATGGAAAGAAACCCTTGAGCACCCTGAGTCCCAGGTGCGCTTCGCCCACTTTATCAACAGCAGCCAGCGCGATCCTAACGTCCAGGTGGTCGCCGAGCGCGATCAGCATCGGCCGGCGCGTCCGGATGAGCGTATTCCTGTCACCCTGCTGGAAGCTGAGGAGAACAACGTATGAGCCAGTGGACAACCCTTTGCCCCATCACCGATATTCTGCCCGGCACCGGCGTGTGTGCCCTGATCGGCGAGCAACAGGTAGCGATATTCCGCCCTTATGCCGACGAACAGGTGTTTGCCATCAGCAATATTGATCCCTTCGCCCAGGCCAGCGTGTTATCACGCGGCCTGATCGCCGAACATCAGGGTGAACTGTGGGTCGCCAGCCCGCTAAAAAAACAACATTTCCGCCTGCACGACGGCTACTGCCTGGAAGATGACAGCCGTTCCGTCGCGCATTTTACCAGCCGGGTTCTGGACGGCATGGTGCAGGTCGCGGCCTGATATTTTTACTTTAACCTCAGGGGAAGCAACATGTTCACCGATACCATCAACAAATGTGCCGCCAACGCGGCGCGCATCGTCAGGCTGGCGAAGCACAGTCCGCTGGGCTTTTGGATCAGCTCGGCGATGGCCGGGGCCTACGTCGGCCTCGGCATCATTTTGATCTTCACCCTCGGCAACCTGGTCGATCCGTCCCTCCGTCCGCTGGTGATGGGGGCCACCTTCGGCATCGCGCTGACGTTGGTGATCATTGCCGGTTCGGAGCTGTTCACCGGCCATACCATGTTCCTGACGCTGGGCGTCAAAGCCGGTACCATCACGCAGGGCCAGATGTGGACCGTCCTGCCGCAAACCTGGCTGGGCAACCTGTTGGGCTCGGTGCTGGTCGCACTGATGTACTATTACGGTGGCGGTAGCCTGCTGTCGGTGGACACCAGCCTGGTGCATACCGCCGCACTGGCAAAAACCACCGCCCCGGCAGAAGTGCTGTTCTTCAAGGGTGTGCTGTGTAACTGGCTGGTCTGCCTGGCGATTTGGATGGCCATTCGCGTTGAGGGTGCCGCCAAATTCATCGCCATCTGGTGGTGCCTGCTGGCCTTTATCGCGTCCGGCTACGAACACTCGGTCGCCAATATGACGCTGTTCGCTCTGTCCTGGTTCGGTCATCACAGCGAGGCCTATACCCTGAGCGGGATCGGCCATAACCTGCTGTGGGTAACGTTGGGCAATATCCTGTCCGGTGCCGTGCTGATGGGCCTGGGTTACTGGTACGCCACACCACGTGCCGAACGGCCACAGGCTGAGAAAGCTGCTGCGCGTCAGACTGCATAATATTCAGGGGCGCCTTGCGCCCCACTGCTGATTGCCCCGAGGAGTGCCGATGGATTACCTGCCAATTTTCTGCCAACTGCAACACAAAGCCTGCCTGCTGGTCGGTGGCGGTGAGATTGCCGAGCGCAAAGCTCGCCTGCTGCTGGATGCCGGTGCGATGTTGACCGTCAATGCCTGTGCCTTCAACCCGCAGTTCCACGAATGGGCGGCTCAGGGCCGGGTCACACTGGCGGAAGGTGAATTCAGTGCAGAGTTACTGACGGAAAAGTGGCTGGTGATCACCGCTACCGATCGCCTCGAGGTCAATGCACTGGTGTATCAGTGCGCCAACCAACAGCGGGTGTTCTGCAACGTGGTCGATGATCCAAAGCGCGCCAGCTTTATCATGCCGTCGATTATTGATCGCTCGCCAATTATGGTCGCGGTATCCTCCGGTGGGAAAGCCCCGGTGCTGGCACGACTGCTGCGTGAAAAGCTGGAGGCCGTGCTGCCCCAACATCTTGGCAAGTTGGCGCAACTGGGCGGTTCATTGCGTCAGCGGGTGAAAAAGCACTTCAGCGATATCGGCTCACGCCGTCGTTTTTGGGAAAAACTGTTCGCCCATGATCGGCTGGCACAGTCACTGGCCAATAATGACCAGGCGCTGGCGGAACAGCAGATCGAACAGCTGTTTAGCCACCAACCGCAAGATTGCGGCGAAGTGGTGCTGGTGGGGGCCGGGCCGGGCGATGCCGGTTTGCTGACGCTGAAAGGCCTGCAGCAGATCCAGCAGGCTGACGTGGTGGTTTACGACCGGCTGGTATCCGATGAGGTCATGACGCTAGTACGCCGCGATGCCGAGCGCATTTTCGTCGGCAAACGTGCGGGCCATCACTGCGTACCCCAGGAGGAAATCAATCAAATCCTGTTGCAACAAGCCCAGTTGGGTAAACGCGTGGTGCGCCTGAAAGGCGGTGATCCGTTTATCTTCGGCCGCGGTGGTGAAGAACTGGAAACGTTGGCCGCAGCCAATATCCCATTCTCGGTGGTGCCGGGCATTACCGCCGCCTCTGGTTGTTCGGCCTACAGTGGCATTCCCCTCACCCACCGCGACCATGCGCAGAGCGTGCGGCTGGTGACCGGCCATGCCAAGAATGACGGCGGACTGGACTGGTCAACGCTGGCAGCAGGGCAACAAACTCTGGTGTTCTACATGGGTCTGACACAGGCGGCAGAGATCCAGCGCCAACTGATCGCGCACGGCATGCCAGCCACAACCCCGGTAGCACTGGTAGAAAACGGCACGTCCTGCCGCCAGCGGGTCATAGAAGGTGAATTAAACCAGTTGGGGGAACTGGCTTTGCAGGCCGCCAGCCCAAGTTTAATTATTGTCGGCAGCGTGGTGAGCCTGCGTAGCAAACTGAACTGGTTCTCCAGCCAGCAACCACCGCAACCGCTGGCCAAAATGGCCTGATTCAGACGTAAAAAAAGCGGCCAATGGCCGCTTTTCTTTTTGCTCAGAGCCTCACTGTGGGGAAACAAAGCCCACAGCATGGTAAACCTTCGCCAGGGTTTCCTGAGCGCGTACACGGGCCTTGGCAGCGCCATCACGCATCACTTGCTGCAGCAGGGCCTCGTCATTGCGGAAACGATGAAAGCGTTCCTGCAGCTCACTCAGCATGCCGGATACCGCCTCAGCAACGGCACCTTTCAGGTGGCCATACATCTGGCCTTCAAACTCGGCTTCCAGTTGAGCAATGCTCTTGCCGGTCACGCCAGAGAGAATATCCAACAGGTTGGACACTCCCGCCTTGTTTGCCACGTCGTAACGCACCACTGGCGGCTCTTCGGAATCGGTCATCGCACGTTTGATCTTCTTGGCCACCGCTTTCGGATCTTCCAGCAGGCCAATCACGTTATTGCGGTTATCGTCCGACTTGGACATCTTCTTGGTCGGCTCTTGCAGCGACATCACGCGGGCACCGGACTTGGGAATAAACGGCTCGGGCACTTTGAACACGTCACCGTAAAGCGCGTTGAAACGCTGACCGATGTCACGGCTCAACTCCAGATGTTGTTTCTGGTCTTCGCCGACCGGCACCTGGTTGGTCTGATACAGCAGGATATCTGCCGCCATCAACACCGGGTAGCTGAACAGGCCGGCGTTGATGTTCTCCGCGTAACGGGTGGACTTATCCTTGAACTGGGTCATGCGGCTCAGTTCGCCGAAATAGGTGTAGCAGTTCAGTACCCAGCTCAGTTGCGTGTGCTCCGGCACGTGCGACTGCACGAAGATGGTGCTTTTTTGCGGATCGATGCCGCAGGCCAGGTACAGCGCCAGCGTATCCAGCGTGGCTTTGCGCAATTTATCTGCGTCCTGACGTACGGTAATCGCATGCAAATCGACGATGCAGAAGATGCAGTCGTAATCATCCTGCATCTGCAGCCACTGACGCAGCGCACCCATGTAGTTACCAATGGTCAGTTCACCGGACGGTTGCGCGCCGCTAAATACGATGGGCTTACTCATGTTTAAATTTCCTGATTCTCTAAAGATGACAGCCCAAGAGCGGGCAACAAGTCGGCAAAGCGCTCCAACACGCGGTCGGGATGGCTCAGGGCAATCGCCTCGCCGTAGTTATAACCGTAGGTCAGTGCGGCGCTTGGGCAACCTGCCCCCTGTGCCGCCTGAATATCATTGCGGGAGTCGCCGACAAACAGCAACTCGTTGGCGCGTAGGCCAAGCTTGCCGAGGACCAGATACAGTGGCGCCGGATGCGGTTTCTTTTCCACCACGTCGTCACCGCCGATAATCAGCGAGAAGTAATCAATAATGCCCAATGCGGCCAGTAACGGCGCCACAAACGGCGTTGGCTTGTTGGTCACCAGGGCCATCGGGTAATTTTGCGCAGCCAACTGAGCCAGGGTTTCTTTCACCTGTGGGAACAGGCGACTGCCGCTGTCGACGGTTTGCGCATAGAAATGATCGAAGCGCTCGCGAAGCTGTTGGCAGTGTTCCGGCGTGGCTTCCACCTCGGCCCAGCGCAGCGCACGCTGTACCAGCACATCAGCACCATTACCAATCCAGGTGCCCACCCGGGCCTCACCGGCCTGCGGCAGGCCCATTTCTGCCAGCGCCAGATCGATCGCGGCGGCCAGCCCCGGCGCGCTGTCAACCAGCGTGCCATCGAGATCAAAGGCCAGAGCGCGGACCGCGCTGAAATCAGCCATGCGTCACCTTCGCCAACTCGCTGCGCATTTCGTCAATCACCCGACGATAATCCGGCTTGCTGAAGATGGCTGAACCGGCGACAAACATGTCTGCACCCGCGGCAGCAATCTCGGCGATATTGTCGACCTTAACGCCACCATCCACTTCCAGGCGGATATCACGACCGCTTTCGTCGATCAGTTTGCGCACCTGGCGCAGCTTATCCAGAGTACCGTGGATAAACGACTGACCGCCAAAGCCAGGGTTAACCGACATCAGCAGGATCACGTCGACTTTATCCATCACGTAATCGAGGTAGCTCAGCGGCGTTGCCGGATTGAGCACCAGACCGGCTTTACAGCCGTGCTCTTTAATCAGTTGAATGGTGCGATCGACGTGTTCGGAGGCTTCCGGATGGAAAGAGATGTAACTGGCACCCGCTGCAGCGAAGTCCGGCACAATACGGTCGACCGGTTTCACCATCAGGTGTACGTCAATCGGCGCGGTGATGCCGTAATTACGCAGCGCCTGACAAACCATCGGCCCGATGGTCAGATTAGGAACGTAGTGGTTATCCATTACGTCAAAATGCACTACGTCGCCGCCTGCGGCCAACACGTTGGCAGTGTCTTCACCCAGGCGGGCAAAGTCTGCTGACAAAATGGACGGGGCAATCAAAAATTTTTTCATCCGCTATCTCCAAACGTAGGGTTCGAATTGTTATACGCCGGGGCGTAACCCCGGTTTAACGATACAGCGCCAAAAGCTCATTCACTTTGCTGCGACCAAGAATATTACGGCTGATGGTGCGGCGCGCTTTCACCACGTACAGCGACGCGTGTTGGTACCAGTCGCGCGTCAGCTCGGTATCATGGTTGGAAATCAATACCGGCACCTGGCTTTCTACCGAAAGCTGATGCGCCATCAGCGCCAGGCTCTGCTGGTCGGCCATGCTAAAGCTGTTGGTGTGGTAGGCGGTAAAATTCGCCGTCGCCGATAAAGGCGCATACGGCGGATCGCAATACACCACGGTACCGCGCTCGGCTTTTGCCATGGTATCGCGGTAATGCTCACAGACAAAAGTGGCGTTGCGGGATTTTTCAGCGAACCAGTACAGCTCGTCCTCCGGGAAGTACGGTTTCTTGTAACGTCCAAACGGGACGTTGAACTCTCCACGCAGGTTATATCGGCACAGGCCGTTATAACAGTGGCGGTTCAGATAAAGAAACAGCAGCGCGCGACGATAGGCATCGGCACTAGTATTAAACTCTTCGCGCAGCAGGTAAAACTGTTCTGACTTATTGAATTCATCGGTGAAAAGCAGGCGGGCATCACGCACGAAGTCATCCGTACGCAGTTTAACGATGTTATACAGGTTAATAAGATCGCTGTTGATGTCGGCGAGAATATAGGCGTCGTATTCCGTGTTCAGGAAGACTGAACCCGCACCCACGAAGGGCTCGATTAAGCAGTCGCCTGCTGGTAGGTGACGACGGATCTCGTCCACCAGCGGGTATTTTCCACCAGCCCATTTTAAAAAAGCGCGGTTTTTCTTCATGCCGTCAATTAGCTACTTATTATACAATTCAGAGCGGCGGATTGTACTCTGTTTCAGACAGCACATCAGCGCACAAATTTAAGTGATTGATACCCTTCATCCTTCAAGCCGCAGCACCCCTGGCCGCGCACAGTTATTCGGCCTGTCCGCAGGCCACTCCAGTCATCGGTCACGGGCGGCTCTGTTCGCCCTGAGTAACAGGGGCGCAGCATGTGCGCCCCTACAATGCCTGAATGCAGCTTGAAATCTATCGGGTTACTTTTTCAGATCCTGCTGTACCTGACGTACAGGTCGAACCCATGGTTTTTTCGCCTGAACATCAGCCGGCAGCGTCGCAATTGCGCGCTTGGCTTCTGCTGAGGAAGCATAGTTGCCACTCACCAGCACGTACCAAGGTTTACCGTCACGTTTAGTCGAATACACCAGATAATGCTGTAATTTCTGCTGCTTGGCGTAGGCATTCAGCGTATCGGAACGCGAAGCGCTGCTCAGTTGCAGAGTGTAATGGCTTGCCGGTGCAGACTGCAGCGAACCGCCGCTGCCGCTAACGGCTTCCGCCTTGGTACTTGCTGCTCCCGCTTTAGCGGAAGAGGCAGGTGCCGGGGTATACACCGTGGTTGGCGATTTATGCTGTGTGGCCGTAGCCGCCGGCTTGCTGGCGGTTTTTGCAGGTGTTTTATGTTGCTGTGGCGCAGTGCCCTGAACCGGACGTACGGCTTCTTTCGCCGCTGCGCCATTCATCAGGGTAGCCGGTGCCGTTGGCAACGTTGAAGCTGGACCGCTCATGCCCTGCGTTGCCGCATCAACCTGACCCTGTTGCGCCGACAGTGCATCCGACATATTGCCCGGCAGATCGACACGCTGTTGCGCGCCGCCCTGTGCTGGCTGCGGTTGCGCTTCCGTCGGGGTGCTGGAGATCGGTGGAACGCTGACGGTTTGCGGCTGCGAGCTGCTGCTCACGCCGTTATTGTCATTGGTATCCGTGGTTCCGCCCGGAACACCGGTATTACCGGCAGTCAGTGACGAAGAGCCGGACAGGTTAATGTCCTTGGCTGCGCCATTCTGCGCGCTTTCCTGTGCTGCTTCATGCTTGGTTGGCGCCTTCAACGCCGAGCCAATGCCGATAATCAACAGCAACAACACCAGAATACCGATACCAATCATTAAATGCTGACGCGAAACGGCAAAACGCGGTCCCGGAGCCGGTTTACGCGAACGTGCAGGACGACGATCGCTGCTATCAGGTCTGAGATCGTCTTCCGGTTTAAACTCATCCATCTGAAACCCTCCAACTAGAGGCAAAAGCCCACCACTGTAGACCTACCGTGGCACGAGCAGATTAACCCGATGATGGCAAAGCGACGCCAGTCAGGCTTTGCACATTATTAATATAGATGTAAACGGCGGCTAAGCCACTGTTACTTCGTCCGATTTACTTAGGCATTCCGTTCGGGAAGGCAAGCTGCGATCGAAGCAAGCACCATATCGTGCCCCACTCCGCCACGGACCTCCGCCTGGCCAATGGCCGTCGGCAGTACCAGGCGCAATTCACCGGCCAGTACTTTCTTATCGCGCATCATATGCGGCAGATAAGATCCCGGAGCCATTTCCTGCGGGCCACACACCGGTAAACCGGCGCGCAACAACAGTGCTTTAATGCGTTCAATATCTTCGCTTGAGAACTGACCGAGACGGTGCGCAGTTTCTGCCGCCATTACCATACCGGCAGCAACGGCTTCACCATGCAACCATACACCATAGCCCATTTCGGCTTCGATCGCATGGCCGTAAGTATGGCCCAGATTCAGCAGCGCGCGCAGACCGCTTTCGCGTTCATCAGCGGCAACCACCTCGGCCTTCAGCTCGCAGCAGCGGCGGATACAGTAGGCCAGGGCCTGCATATCCAACGCCACCAGGGCATCGATATTGTTTTCCAGCCAGACGAAGAAATCGCGATCGAGAATAATCCCGTACTTGATCACCTCAGCCAAACCAGAGGAGAGCTCACGCGCAGGCAAGGTTTTCAGGCAATCCAGATCAACCACCACCGAAGCGGGTTGATAGAAAGCGCCGATCATGTTTTTACCGAGCGGATGATTGACGGCGGTTTTACCGCCAACGGAAGAGTCCACCTGCGACAGCAGCGTGGTAGGGACCTGAATAAAGCGGACACCGCGCTGATAACAAGCGGCGGCAAAGCCGGTAAGATCGCCTACCACGCCGCCCCCGAGGGCAATCAGCGTGGTATCACGACCGTGCGGCTTTTCCAACAGTGCCGAGAACACCTGCTCAAGCACGGCAAGGGATTTATACTGTTCGCCATCAGGTAAAATCACCTGATCCACCATGACGCCTGCCTGCTCCAGCACCTTCCGGACGTTGTCCAGATAGAGTGGCGCCAGGGTTTGGTTAGTGACCAGCATGACCTGTTCACCCGCCTTCAGCGGCATAAAAGAAGCCGGATCGTTAAACAATCCGGCGGCTATGGTTATCGGGTAGCTGCGCTCCCCAAGCGTTACGGTAATTCTCTCCATGTCGCGCTCAGTTCTCAATGTGGTTTATCCCCGCTACTGCGGGGAACACAATCAGTCTTTCCGCATTTGCCGTGGCGAACACGGAAACCGCAATCAGTTACTTTCCAGCATGTTGATAATCTGGTTGGCAACCACTTTAGCGCTTTGATCGTCGGTGCGGATGGTGACATCTGCAATTTCTTCGTACAACGGATTGCGCTCTTTCGCCAGCGCTTCAAGCACTTCACGCGGAGGAGAATCAACCTGCAGCAGCGGACGTTTTTTGTCGCGCTGGGTACGGGCCAATTGCTTCTCGATAGTGGTTTCCAGGTACACCACTACGCCACGCGCCGACAGACGGTTACGCGTTTCACGCGATTTAACCGAACCACCGCCGGTAGCCAGCACGATGCCTTGCTTTTCCGTCAGTTCATTAATGACTTTTTCTTCACGATCGCGGAAACCTTCTTCACCTTCCACGTCGAATACCCAGCCCACGTCAGCTCCGGTACGTCGCTCAATTTCTTGATCGGAGTCGAAAAACTCCATATTGAGTTGCTGAGCTAACTGACGGCCAATAGTGCTTTTGCCGGCACCCATAGGCCCAACCAGAAAGATATTGCGTTTCTCTGCCATGTTTTTCGGTATTACTAAGACAATTCGTTAATGTTAACCCGCCCCGCCAATCAAATCAGCGGCGGGACCTAAACTGAAACCTCATGAACGATAGTGCGAGATCAGACGGAAAATTATCTCAACACTCTTGGTAGTTTGGCAACCGAATAAATCGCAATCCACGCCGCAGGAGGGAAACCATACGTTTTTAACGGCGTCTTGGCGCTAACAAAAAAACCTCGGTGCTCAATTCGGTAACCCTTGTAAGCTAAATCGGTCGCAGCGTCAAACGCAGATGCCCCGAAGGTGATAAAAAAGTGCATCTGCTCATCAACTTTAGGCGATTTCCCACGAACCGCACACCCGGTTGCTCAGGCCTTAATCAATGTCGGAGTAATGAATATCACCAGCTCGCGTCGTTTATGCTGTTTGCTGCTCTGTTTGAACAAGGATCCCAGCAAGGGTACGTCGCTGATCCCGGGTACCTTGTCTGCGCCCTCGGCGCTATGACGTTGAAATACACCACCTAAAACAACGGTTTCGCCATCTTTGAGCGTCACCTGGGTTTTGATCTCCTGTTTATCGATCGCCAACGTCTCGCCTGCCGCACGGCTGATTGAACGCCCGGGCATGTTCTGGCTGATTTGCAGGGTCAGGGTGATACGGCCATTGGGCAAAACTTTCGGCGTCACCTCCATGCCCAGCACCGCCTCCTTGAATTCCATCGACGTCGCCCCGCTGGAACCGCTGTTTACCTCATAGGGAATTTCGGTCCCCTGTTTAATGCTGGCGGTTTGCAGGTTCGCGGTCAGCAGGCGCGGACTGGCGATGATTTCCACTCGGTTCTCCTGCTCCAGCGCCATCAGTTCCAGATCCAGTAATCGCCCGCCGATCCGCGCCAGGTGAAAACCCGCGCTGACTGCGCTGCGATCCAGCGGCAACCCGATGTTAAAGCCGTCCATTTGCCATGACTTTGCCGGCCGCTCATCCGATGCCAGCCCCCAACGCACACCCAGCTCGCGTAAACTCTCGCTGTTGATGGTGACAATATGCGCCGCCAATTGTACCTGCGCCAACGGTGTGTCCATCTCCGCAATCCGCTGGGTTAATAGCGCCACTACCGGTGCAGTGTCGCGGATCAGAACAGCGTTGGTGCGCTTATCCGCGACCACGCTGCCACGCTCACTCAGTAACAGACTGCCCTGAGCATTGAGATTTTCAGCAATCTCTTGCGCATCGGCATGGCTCAGCGGCAAGGTCACGCTGTGCAGCGGTTGTTTTTGCGCCAACGCCAATTTTTGACGCTGCTTTTCCTGCTCATTGGGTTCAGGAGAGACCATCATCACATTCCCCTCCAGCGTCATGGACAGCTTCCCCATGCGCAGGATCACCGTCAGCGCCTGGCGCCAGGGCACGTTATCCAACCTCAGCGTCAGGTTGCCGCCCACGCCGGCAGCGGTGACCACATTCAGTTGTTGATAATCCGCCAGTGCCTGCAACACCAGAGCAACTGGCGCATCCTGAAATTCCAGCGAAATAGGCTCCTGGTCCTGCGCGGCACCGGCAATAGCGACACTCCAGAGCAACACGCCCAGCCAACGGCATCCTTTCATTTTTCTTCCTTATGGTTTCCCAGGGTCAATACCACGGCATCCTCAGCGACCGGACACGCCGGATCGCCCTGTTTCTCCTTCAGCGTTAATTGCCCCTCCAGGACCTGCTCTACCCGCCAGCGGCCAGCCAATAAGGTTTGTTGAGGCTTTAATCGCAGCCACTGCCCGGCGGTGGTGATAACCCAGGCATGGTGTAGCGCCGCCTGCCCGATAGTGCCTTTCAATTGCCAGTTCACCGGTGATTCCGCCACGCTCGGGCAGTCAGGCAAGGGTAATGGCTTGAAAGGATCGCGTGGCTGCGGCTGGGCCATCAGCGTCAGAGGCAGCCACAGCAACCAGAACCCGTAACTTTTATTCATTGGGGTTTACCGCCGCAGCCTCTGCCAAAGCTGCCTGGAGAGTGAAATTTGCCATCAGCCCTTCCGCCTGCGCTTCAACGGTCATTTGATCAATGCGCAAGTTGGCAGGCAGGCTCTCCAACAGTCTTAATAAACTGCCGTAATTGAGATGCAGCCGCAGGATTTGCCGCGGTGAGCTCTCCTGCTGCTGCCAGCGTTGCAGCCCGGCATTTGCCCGTTGTAAGGCAACCGCCAGGTCCCCCTCGGCGACAGGCTGACGAGCGACCTGCTGCAAGTCTTGATTCACCTGTTCCAGCGTCGGCATACGGGCGAGTTGCTCCCACAAGGGGCTCATTTGTTGCGTCAGGCGCTGCTGCTCTGCCTCGGTCTGTGCCAGTTGCTGCCATTTCCCTTGCAACAGCAACAAACCGAACAGCAGGATCAGGCTACCCAACACCAGCCACTGGATGGCCAGCAGCTTCCACCCCGGCAGCCCCAACCCTCTCGCCAACCAAAACGGCAATGGCTTATCCACCCTGCCCCCATTGCGCCACCAACGTAAACGAGAACAAACCATCCTGGCGCTGCGCGACTTCTGCCAGTCGGTAGCGCTGTAACAGGGGTAACGCCGTCATCTGTTGCTCAAACTGAAGCACAGCTTCGTAGCGCCGGCTAAGGCCCCGTAAGGTGATACTTTGCGCGTGGCTTTCCAGCGCGATCAGCCACAGCGGGTCAGGTAACAGGACGGGGAGTTGTTGTAACAGTTGCAGATAACGGCGGTTATGCGCCCGGTTGTTGTCATGCTGTTGTGCCAGCGCGGTTAAACGCGCCAGACGCGCCATCGCCTGTTGCAACTGTTGATAACGATCGGTCAGTTTTGTCTGCTGATCGATCAGCGCTAACAGTGCCGCATGCCGCTGTACCTGTTGCTGACTCAGCAAGCCAAAAACGACCATCAGTACCGCCAGCACCAACACCAGTTGCAAGACGAACATACGTAACCAGAAGGCGCAGCGGCGACGCTGACCTCGTGTGCGCCATGGCAAGAGATTAACCTGATACATCAGCTATCCTCAGCGCGCAGCGCCAGGCCGCCGGCCAAGACAAACGCCGCCGGCAATACGGGTAACGGGGGCCGAAGTTGGCTGAAAGCGCTAAAGGGTGACCACGGCAGGCTGCCTGGCGGCGGCGGCTCATCCATCACGCTGCTATAGTAAATCTGGTCTTCACCGAGTGAGGGACAGGCAGCATTTATCGCCGCCAGCGCCTGGCTTGCCCCAGCAGCTTCCCTTATCGGTACGATGCCATAGGCAAACACCACTCGGTGCGGGGCCACCCATAGCCATTCGTCATCGAGGCGATGCAACAAACCGGCGTCGGCCGACACGCCTGCCGCCTCTGCCATTACACGCAGCGCGCAAGGGGTAATATCAACCACCTGAGGCTGCAAATTGGCGTGGCGCAGGCAGTCTAGCCACTGTTGCAGCTCTTGCTGGCGTGCGGCGGTGAGCAGCAGGGTCGCATGTTCGGGCAGTGCCTGGCGGTAGTCCAGCGCCAATGTTTGGCTATCCAGGGGAAACTGTTTCAGCCCCTGACTGGTGATGTAGTCGCCACGTAGCGGCTCTTTCAGCCTGGCGTCCGGCAGCGGCATCTGATGCTGTAGAACCCGCTGCGCGGGCAGAGCAATGCGTAAGGAAATATGTCTTGGTAACTGAACCCGCCATTGCCGTAATGCCTGAATCAGCGCGTCGGTCTGTTCCAGACAGCCCTCACGCAGCACCGGTTGCGGCAGCGTTTGTTGCCACCAGTGACGCAGTTGCCAGCCATTGCGGCGGCGTTGTGCTGCCAGGGCACGAACGCAGTGACTTTGTATATCCAGTCCCACCTGCCATGCTTGAGTAAACATATTTCGCCCGACCTCCATATCGTCAGATAACAAAAGAACATATCCATGTTGCAGGCTTGCCTTTATACTACCGCGCGGTTGTTTATAAACTGCCCAAATGACATGAAAATGGGAAATCTCAGGTGAAGTTCGTAAAGTATTTACTAATCCTTGCAGTGTGTTGCATCGTGTTGGGGGCAGCCTCGATCTTTGGCTTGTACAAATATGTCGAGCCGCAGCTGCCTGACGTTGCAACGCTGAAAGATGTGCGGCTGCAAATACCGATGCAGGTTTACAGCGCCGATGGCGAACTGATCGCCCAATACGGTGAGAAACGACGTATTCCGCTAAAACTGAACCAAATTCCGCCGGTTATGGTGCATGCGTTTATCGCCACCGAAGACAGCCGCTTCTATGAGCATCATGGCGTCGATCCTATCGGTATCTTCCGTGCAGCCTCTATCGCGCTGGTCTCAGGCCATGCGTCACAGGGGGCGAGTACCATTACCCAGCAGTTGGCGAGAAACTTCTTCTTAAGCCCGGAACGCACCCTGATGCGCAAAATCAAGGAAGCCTTCCTGGCAATACGCATCGAACAGATGCTGACCAAAGACGAAATCCTCGAGCTGTATCTGAATAAAATCTATCTGGGGTATCGCGCCTATGGCGTGGGTGCTGCGGCACAGGTTTACTTCGGTAAAGACGTCAGTCAGCTCAGCTTAAGCGAAATGGCGACCATTGCCGGCTTGCCGAAAGCCCCGTCAACCTTCAACCCGCTCTACTCCCACGATCGCGCCGTAGCTCGCCGCAACGTGGTGCTGTCGCGCATGCTGGATGAGCATTACATCACCCAGTCGCAGTACGATCAGTCGCGCAGTGAAGAGTTGGTGGCCAATTACCATGCGCCGGAAATCAGCTTCTCCGCACCTTATCTCTCCGAGATGGTGCGTCAGGAGATGATCAAGCGTTATGGCGACAATGCTTATACCGATGGCTACAAGGTCTACACCACCGTCACCAGGAAGCTGCAGTTGGCGGCGCAGGAATCGGTACGTAATAACGTGCTGGCGTATGACATGCGCCACGGTTACCGCGGCCCGTCCAACGTGCTGTGGAAAGTGGGTGAAGCGGCCTGGGACCAAAAGCAGATCGTCGACTCATTGAAGAATCTGCCTAACTACGGTCCATTGTCGCCGGCGGTGATTGTCGCAACCAGCGCCGAAGAGGCCACGGCCATGATGGCAGACGGCAGTCATGTCGCGCTGCCGATGTCCACCATGCGCTGGGCACGGCCTTACAAGTCCGACACGCAGCAGGGTTCAACGCCGAAACGCGTCACCGATGTGGTGCAGGCCGGTCAACAGGTTTGGGTCCGCAAAGTGGGCGAAAACTGGTGGCTGTCACAGGTGCCGGACGTCAACTCTGCCCTGGTGTCGATCAACCCGAATGACGGGGCGGTGAAAGCCCTGGTCGGCGGGTTCGACTTCAACCAGAGCAAGTTCAACCGCGTCACTCAGGCACTGCGTCAGGTCGGTTCCAATATAAAACCCTTCCTGTATACCGCAGCGATGGACAAGGGCCTGACCCTGGCTACCATCCTGAATGACCTGCCGATCACCCGTTGGGATCCAGGTGCCGGTACCGACTGGCGACCAAAGAACTCACCGCCAACCTACGACGGCCCGATTCGCCTGCGTCAGGGGCTGGGACAGTCGAAGAACGTGGTGATGGTGCGTGCGATGCGTGCGATGGGCGTCGATTACGCGGCAGAATACCTGCAGCGTTTCGGCTTCCCGGCACAAAACATCGTACACACTGAATCACTGGCGCTGGGTTCCGCTTCGTTCACCCCAATGCAGTTGGTACGGGGTTACGCGGTGCTGGCCAACGGCGGTTATCTGGTGGATCCGTACTTCATCACCAGGATTGAAGACGATAACGGCAACACGGTGTTCGAAACCAAGCCGAAGATTGTCTGCGACAGCTGTAATCTGCCGGTGATTTATGGTGATACCCACCGCTCTGCCGTGCTTTCCGAAGACAATATTGAAAATGTCGCGACGTCGCAGGAAGGCAAGAATGGCAACGTGCCAATGCCGCAGCTGGAGCAGGTGACCCCGGCTCAGGTTCAGCAGGATGGCGATCAACAATATGCGCCACACGTTATCAGCACCCCGCTGGCATTCCTGATGCACGACGCGCTGAACAGCAACATCTACGGTGAACCAGGCTGGATGGGCACCGCCTGGCGTGCAGGTCGTGATCTGAAACGTCGTGATATCGGCGGCAAAACCGGGACCACCAACAGTTCAAAAGACGCCTGGTTCTCCGGCTATGGCCCGGATACCGTGACGTCGGTATGGATTGGCTTCGATGACCATCGGCGTGACCTTGGCCGTGCAACGGTATCCGGTGCGATCCCGGATCAGGTTTCCGGCGGCGAAGGCGGTGCGAAAAGTGCACAACCGGCCTGGGATGACTTTATGAAAACGGCACTGGAAGGCATTCCGGAGCAGAAAGTTACCCCACCACCGGGCATTATCAGCGTCACCATCGACAAGAACAGCGGTAAGCTTTCCGGCGGTGGCGGCGGTAGCCGTTCCGAGTACTTTATCGAAGGGACTCAGCCGACGGACTACCCATCAAGGGATACCGGTACAACGCTGACCGACCCCGGTGGCGAGAGCCACGAATTGTTCTAACAAAAAGGGCCAGAAAAATTCTGGCCCTTTCTTTTTTGAATCATCAGTGTCTAACGTGAACCGCGCAAAAACGCCTCAGTGAGGAACAATGCGCTAACGTTACGCGCCTCGCGGAAATCAGGCTCTGCCAGTAACGCCATCATGTCGGCTATCGGCCAACGCACCTGCGGCAAGGGTTCCGGTTCATCCCCCTCCAGGCTCTGCGGGTAAAGATCGTGCGCCAGCACAATATTCATTTTGCTGGAAAAGTACGACGGCGCCATTGTCAGCTTGCTAAGAAAATCAAAGCGACCTGCACCAAAGCCGACCTCTTCCATCAGTTCACGGTTAGCCGCTTCCAGCACGCCTTCACCCGGATCAATCAACCCTTTAGGGAAGCCAAGCTCATACGATTCGGTGCCCACGGCATATTCACGGATCAGCAGTAAATCGTCGCCAATCACCGGCACAATCATCACGGCCTCGCGATCTGAGGGCCGCATCCGCTCATACACCCGCCGTACACCGTTACTGAATTCCAGATCGACCGACTCAACGTTAAATAAACGCGAACGCGCGACCGTTTCTACTTTCAGAATTTTAGGTTTTTGCAGGTGTTTATCCATGATTGCCTCAAATGAGTTATCCAGCGGCAGGCCACAGCATCAGGCGTGATGACGCGAATAACCAGAATAATGATTGGCGTGACGCGCAGTTCACATGCGTTCAAACGCTGACCAAATCCGATCTTGATCACATTGTGCGTTAATGAGAACCTTGGCCGCAACGAGCACAAGCAGTAATTTACTTTTTTTTAACAAGCGTAGCCAGTACCCGCCGCTTTTCTGTTCTCATGCAGCAAAAAGAACGCATTAAAATAAGATAATGCCGATATCGACAGTGCAACCTGGTTGCTATCATCACGCAGGTAAGACAGGACAGTAAGACGAATGTTTTTTATCAATAAGTGAGATCCCGACGGAGAATCTGCTTTCCCGTCACGGATCAGGGTGTCTCTTGGTGATTGGACTGCGTATAATACTCCACGATTCATCAGGTTGGTGAGGTTCACGGGTACAGGATGGGGATAGCATGAGCACAATAGTGTTGATATTGGCCTTAGTGCTTGCCTGCCTGATTGCCGCCGGCCTGTATCTTTGGTTCAAAGCCCGCAATCAGCCGCTGCTGACGCGTACGCTGCCTTTTATCAAACCCACACACCGTAAGCTGACCGGCGAAGAACGCGCCGCCGTTGAGCACTATCTCGGCCAACAAAATAAGCTGAGCAACAAACTGTTGCCCGGCAACAGCTCATTACCTTCTGCCAAGCTGGCGCTGACCCCACAAAGCGACAACGTCTACCCGATCACCCACGCCATCACCCGCTACGGGCTGGCCAGCGATGAACCCAATAAATGGCGCTATTACCTGGACGCCGAAGAGGTGCATCTGCCGCCGTTCTGGGAGCAGTACATCAGCGCCGATAACCATGTGGAAGTGATTAAAACCCAGACGCTGCCGCTGGTGATCTCGCTCAACGGGCATTCGCTGAAAGACCATATTCACGATCGGCCGCTGCCGCCGATGGTCAAGGCGAGTTCCAGCCAAAACGCCTCTATTCGCAAGGAAGAGAGCGAGCACGTCGAACTGGTGAACATCCGCAAGGAAACGCCGGAAGAACACGCACTCAATCGTCCGAACGGTATCAAGGAAGCCGCCATCATTTCGGCCGCCCTGCTGTTGCTGTTCTTCAGCCTGATCAGCCCGGTGGTGGTGATCCCCTGGATGATTGTCGTCGCCGTGCTGATGATCGCCTGGGGTTGCTGGAACCTGTTCCGCCGCCCGGCCACACGCGAACTGAAAGAAGTGCACTGCCTGCGGGGCACCCCCAAGCGTTGGGGGCTGTTTGGCGAATCCAATCAGGGGCAAATCAGCAACATTTCACTCGGCATCATCGATCTGATTTACCCGCCACACTGGCAGCCTTACGTTACCCAGGATCTGGGTAAAACCACCGACGTGGATATTTACCTTAACCGTCAGGTGCTGCGCCAGGGACGCTTCCTTTCGCTGCACGATGAGGTGAAAAACTTCCCGCTGCAGCAATGGGGTCGAAATGCGGTGCTGATGGCCAGTTCGCTTCTGGTACTGCTGCTGTTGCTGACCTACATCCCACTGAGTCTGCCGCTCAAGCTGAGCATGGCCTGGCTGCAAGGCGCACAAAAAATAGAAGTCACCAACGTGCAGGCATTGGAAGGCACAACGCTGCGCATCGGGGACACGCTGAAGGCTCAGGGCACGGGCATGTGCTATGTGCCGCCGTTAACCAGTGGCACACGCTCTTCCAGCTTTATGCCATTCGACTGCTCAGGCATTTACTGGAACAACGCGGCCCCCCTGCCGCAGCCGGAATCGGAAGTCATCGACAAGGCCTCTGCCCTGCTGGCGACGGTCAATGACCAGTTGCATCCTGACGGCACCGAACAAAAGCTCAACCCGCAGTTGGCCAGCGCGATCGAAAAATCCGGCATGATCCTGCTGGATGATTTTTCGGATATTGTACTGAAAACGCAAGATTTGTGTCAGGCAGACAATGACTGTGTCCGGCTGAAGAACGCACTGGTGAACCTGGGTAACGTCAAAAACTGGGGCACTCTGGTGAAACGTGCCAAATCTGGTTCGCTGCAAGGGGTGAACGTGTTATTGCGCCCGGTAAGCGCTGAATCGCTGGAAAGCCTGACCAAGGTGGCCGCATCCTCTTTCGTCTACAGTGAAACCCGGCAGGCTGCCGCCGCACTCAACAGCCCACCGCCCGGCGGATTCCTGATCAGTAGCGATGAAGGTAAACAGCTGGTGAATCACCCGCAACCCACGGTGCCGCTAAACGAATACAACGCGCTTGACCAATGGAATGAGCTGCAACGCCTTGCCAGTATGCTGCTGCATACGCCGTTCGAAGCGCAGGGAGTGATCACCAATATCAGCGTCGATGCCAACGGCACCCGCCATATTTCGCTGCACAGCGAGCCGGATATCATCACCCTGTGGCGTTATCTCGGCACCAGCCTGTTGCTACTGACGGTCGCCGTGGTTTTGGGTTACAACACCTGGCGACTGGTACAGCGTCGTCGCAGCAATCAGCACCGGATCGCCGATATCCAGCGCTACTACGAAAGTTGCTTTAACCCGCAGTTCGCCCCGATGTCATTGCGGCCGATGCCCTGAGTCATTCGCCGGCCTGCGCCCTGTCATTTGCTTATGCTACGCTAACGCTATTATCCTTATCCTGCGGACCGCCGACGGTTCGCCAATGGAGTTTTCATGGTTCCCGAGTTTGACTGGCGTGAGATTGATACCGTGCTGCTGGATATGGACGGTACCCTGCTCGATCTGGAGTTCGACAGCCACTTTTGGCTCAGCCTGGTGCCACAGGCCCTGAGCGAGCAGCGTGCCATTCCCTTCGATAAAGCGCGTGAAATTATTCACCAGGAATATCTGGCAGTACAGCACACCATGAACTGGTACTGCTTCGATTACTGGAGCGAACGGCTGGACATGGATATTTACCGCATGACCAGCGAGGTTGGCAGCCGCGCCCGCCTGCGTGAAGATACCGAGCCGTTTTTACAGGCATTACGTGCGGCGGGCCACCGGACTATTTTGTTGACCAACGCCCACCCACACAGCCTGGCGGTAAAAATTGAGCATACCGGTTTGGATCGGCACCTTGATTTATTACTTTCTACCCACACATTTGGTTATCCGAAAGAAGATCAGCGTTTGTGGCAGGCAGTGCAGCAACATACCGGTTTTGATCCGCAGCGCACGCTGTTTGTCGACGACGGTGAACCTATTCTGGATGCCGCCCGTACCTTCGGCATTCGCTACTGCCTGGGCGTGCAGAACCCGGACTCCAGCATGGCGGAGAAAACCTTCCAGCATTACCCATCGATGCGCGATTACCGCCTGTTGATACCGGCGCTGGCCAGGGGGAATTGATGAAAGGGAAAGGAAAAGCAACGGACGACGAAGCCGTTCGGCTGGACAAGTGGCTTTGGGCGGCACGTTTCTATAAGACCCGCGCACTGGCCCGGGACATGATCGACGGCGGCAAGGTGCACTACAACGGACAGCGCGGCAAGCCGAGCAAGATTGTCGAGCTTAACGCCGAGATCAAACTGCGTCAGGGAAATGAAGAACGCACGGTGATCGTGTTGGCTTTGACCAGCCAACGGCGCGGCGCCGACGAGGCGCAGCAAATGTATCAGGAAACTGAGGCCAGCATCGTCAACCGAGAGAAAGTGGCGCTCGCGCGCAAGATGAATGCGCTGACCATGCCGCATCCGGACCGCCGTCCGGACAAGAAAGAGCGGCGCGACCTGATTAAATTTAAATTTGGTGAGCAGGAATAAACCCTCACCGCAATGAGAGAAAACTATGTCTAACCATGACCAATTGCACCGTTACCTGTTTGAAAACTACGCGGTGCGCGGTGAGCTGGTTACCGTCAGCGAAACCTATCAGCAGGTTCTGAACAACCACGACTATCCGGCACCGGTAAAGAAATTGCTGGGTGAACTGCTGGTTGCCACCAGCCTGCTGACCGCAACGTTGAAGTTCGACGGCGACATCACCGTGCAGTTGCAGGGCGACGGTCCGCTGAAGCTGGCGGTGATTAACGGCAACAACCGCCAGGAAATGCGTGGCGTGGCGCGCGTACAGAGCGAAATCGCTGATGACAGCACGCTGCATCAGATGATCGGCAATGGCGTCATGGTGATCACCATCGCCCCCTCCGAAGGCGAGCGCTATCAGGGCGTGGTAGCACTGGAAGGCGAAACGCTGGCCGAGTGCCTCGAGGCTTACTTCCGCCAGTCCGAGCAGTTGCCAACCCGCCTGTTCATCCGTACCGGTGAGTCTGAAGGCCAACCGGCTGCGGGCGGCATGCTGCTGCAGGTCCTGCCGGCGCAGGACGGTAACGCCGATGATTTCGATCATCTGGTGCAACTGACCAATACGGTGAAAAGCGAAGAGCTGTTCGACCTGCCGGCCAACGAAGTGCTGTATCGCCTGTACCACCAGGAAGAAGTCACCCTGTATGAACCGCAGGACGTGATCTTCCGTTGCACCTGTTCACGCCAGCGTTGCGCTGATGCGCTGATCACCCTGCCGGCGGAAGAAGTGGCCCAAATGCTCGAGCAGGATGGCAATATTGATATGCACTGCGATTACTGCGGCAATCACTATGTGTTTGACGCCGTGGATGTTGCCGCCTTATACACGGGTAACACCGACGAAAGCGAGCAGTTGCACTAAGTAGCACCTCATATCGGCGGGCGCGCCCTGCGCCTGCCTGTTTACTCCGTTTGCACGTTTGCTTTTTTCCGTGTGCTATCTCTCAGATCGTAACGAAAAACCGACTAAAACGTTAAATATTTGATACCTATCGCGGTTACTCGCTGCTGAATCCCTACAATTGGCGCCAGAAATTCTGTGACCAAGGAGTAGTGACATGCGTGTTAAAGGTATAACCCCTCAGGATCTGGCCGCTTATGGGATTCATAACGTCGGCGAAATCGTTCACAACCCGAGTTATGACTTGCTGTTTAAGGAAGAAACAGACCCATCTCTGGAAGGTTTTGAGCGTGGGGTCGTAACCAAGCTGGGTGCTGTATCCGTCGACACCGGTATTTTTACCGGCCGTTCCCCGAAAGATAAATATATCGTCCGTGACGACATCACCCGCGACACCGTCTGGTGGGCCGATCAGGGTAAAGGCAAAAACGACAACAAACCCCTCAGCCCGGAAATCTGGGCAGACCTGAAACAGCTGGTCACCACGCAACTCTCCGGCAAACGCCTGTTTGTGGTAGATACCTTCTGCGGCGCCAACGCCGACTCCCGTCTGAAAGTCCGCTTTATTACCGAGGTCGCCTGGCAGGCGCACTTTGTTAAAAACATGTTCATTCGCCCGACCGACGAAGAACTGCAGGATTTCGAACCGGACTTCGTCGTCATGAACGGCGCCAAATGCACCAACCCGAACTGGCAGCAACAGGGCCTAAACTCGGAAAACTTTGTCGCTTTCAACCTGACCGAGCGCATGCAACTGATTGGCGGCACCTGGTACGGCGGCGAAATGAAAAAGGGTATGTTCTCCATCATGAACTACCTGCTGCCGCTGAAAGGCATCGCCTCAATGCACTGCTCGGCCAACGTGGGTGAGAAAGGCGACGTGGCGGTATTCTTCGGCCTGTCCGGCACCGGTAAAACCACCCTGTCCACCGATCCAAAACGCCAGCTGATTGGCGATGACGAGCACGGTTGGGACGACGACGGCGTGTTTAACTTTGAAGGCGGCTGCTACGCCAAAACCATCAAGCTGTCTGAAGAAGCCGAGCCGGATATCTATCACGCCATCAAACGCGATGCGCTGCTGGAAAACGTCACCGTGCTGGCTGACGGCACGATAGATTTCAACGACGGTTCGAAAACCGAGAACACCCGCGTTTCCTACCCGATCTATCACATCCAGAATATCGTGAAGCCGGTATCCAAAGCGGGTCATGCCACCAAGGTGATCTTCCTGACCGCAGACGCCTTCGGCGTACTGCCACCGGTATCTCGCCTGACCGCTAACCAGACCCAGTACCACTTCCTGTCTGGCTTTACCGCCAAACTGGCCGGTACCGAGCGCGGTGTGACCGAGCCAACGCCAACCTTCTCCGCCTGCTTCGGCGCAGCCTTCCTGTCGCTGCACCCAACGCAGTACGCCGAAGTGCTGGTGAAACGTATGCAAGCGGCTGGCGCACAGGCCTATCTGGTGAATACCGGTTGGAACGGCACGGGCAAACGCATCTCCATCAAGGATACCCGCGGTATTATCGACGCGATCCTTAGCGGTGAAATCGATAAGGCGGAAACCATTACTCTGCCGATCTTCGATTTGGCGATGCCAACCTCACTGCCAGGCGTTAACCCGGACATTCTGGATCCACGTGCCACTTACGCCAGCCTTGAGCAATGGCAAGAGAAGGCCCAGGATCTGGCCGAGCGTTTTGTCACCAACTTTGACAAATACACCGACACCCCGGCAGGTGCCGCACTGGTCAGCGCCGGTCCAAAACTGTAATACCTTCTTCTTACAGCTTCAGCTAAGGCGTGGATCCCACGCCTTTTTTTGTTTTTATCGGTTGTTTTTTAATCAGCACAAAGAGATAATAATGCAGTGCAATCATTGATAGCAAAGGAGGTTTCAATGGCTACCATAACCGTCAGAAATCTGGACGACGAAGTAAAGGAGTTGCTGCGCGTCTCGGCAGCAAAAAACGGCCATTCCATGGAGGAGGAAGCTCGAATGATTTTGAAACAGGCATTAGTGAAAAAACCACCGCGTTATGGTTTAGGCACGCGTATGCATCAACACTTTGCCGAATTGGGTGGCGTTGAGCTGGAGATCCCGCCGCGTGATAAAACACCGCCGCGGATTGTCACCTTTGACGACGACGATGACCAGGTATGATTATTCTCGATACCAATGTAGTTTCAGAATTGCTGCGTCCGGCGCCCCATTACCACGTTTTAAGGTGGCTGGACCAACAAGACACCTATCAATTCTATCTGAGCGCTGTCGTAGTCGCGGAGCTATATACCGGCATAGCCTGTATGCCCTATGGCAAAAGACAGTCCGAGTTGCAAACCAATCTCGGTGTCATGCTGCATGAGGAGTTTTCGGAAAGAGTTTTGCCCTTTGATACTGGCTGCGCTCTGCAGCATGCGGAATTAATGGGTGCCAACCGCCGCCAAGGCATCGGCGTCAGCTTTCCTGACACCCAAATCGCCGCCACCTGCCTGCATTACGGTGCCACCCTGGCCACGCGCAATACCAAAGACTTTATCCATTGCGGGATTGAATTAATCGACCCCTGGCAAGCCAGCACCGGTCGGCGTCTGCATGAAGAAGCGGCGGAATACTACGTCATGAGCAGAAAACCCTGACAGGGCAATGCCACTGTCAGGGATGTCAGGCGTTATCTTTCACAGTCTGATTCCCGTTGGCCGACTCTTTCTTCTCCATCGGCAACGGAATATAAGCCCTGATCAACAACCCGCCACGTTCGCTGGTGCCAATATCCAAAGCACCGTGATGACCATCGATAATGCGCTGTACAATCGCCAGACCCAGTCCGGTTCCGCTGGTGCTACGCGCGCTGTCGCCACGGACGAACGGTTGCAACAGATGCTTTAACTCTTCCGGTTTAATGCCCGGACCGTCGTCTTCCACCTGGAACCAGCCGCGCTGCAGCTCACGTCCGCTGCTGACTTTGATCCAGCCGTTGCCATAACGCGCCGCATTCACCACCATGTTCGCCGCCGCACGCTTGATCGACAGCGGATGCACATTCATCATCAGTTCACCCGGTGCCAAAGCGGTTTCGATAACCCGCTCATAACCACTCTCGGCAGCCACCACTTCACCCAGGATGCTATTCAGATCGCTTAACTCGGTCT
>NZ_MCGS01000014.1:0-134450 GCF_002607755.1 Serratia sp. BW106 | reverse complement strand
CGACTCCGCCAGGTAGCCGTCTTCGGCACTCATCATCTCGGTCGCCAGACGGATGCGCGTCAACGGCGTGCGCAGATCGTGGCTGACGCCGGCCATCAGCAACGTACGGTCATCCGCCAGTTGCTTAACGCCCGATGCCATCTGATTAAAGGCCCGTGTTACCGAACGCACTTCGGATGCGCCGTACTCACGCAGCGGCGGTGGAATAATACCTTTGCCGACCTGCAGAGCAGCATGCTCCAGCTCCACCAGCGGGCGGTTTTGGATGCGAATAAACAGCCAGGCACCGCCTATCGCCAGCAGCATAATCGCCAGGGTATAGCGGAACAGCGGCGAGAAATCGCCCTGGTGAATTTCAGTCAGCGGGACACGCACCCAGATATCCGGCTGCAGCCAGGTTTTCAGCCACACCACCGGTGAGTTTTTGTTCACTTCAACCCGGACGTCGGTGGGCCCACCAAGCTGCTGAGCCATTTGCTGGCTGAGGAATTGATAGTGCTGCGCCCAGCGCAGACCGCTCTCCTCCGCCGCCGAATTGGTATAGAGAGAAATTCCCAGTTCGCGATAGATTTCACGACGGAACGCTGGCGGCACTTCCAGCAAGGTACCATCCTCCAGTTGCAGCTTATCGGTCATCAGCATACGAACTTCGTAGGCCAATACCTTGTTGAACTGCTGCAAACTGGGCAGGATGGCGAAGTTCAGCACCACCAGATAGGTCGTCACCAGGCTGACGAACAGCAAGGTGACGATCAATAGCAGGGTTCGGGCAAACGAGCTACGCGGTGAAAAGCGCAATCGTCTCATGCCTTGCTGCCGTCCGGGACGAAGACGTAGCCAAGACCCCAAACGGTCTGGATATAACGTGGATGCGCAGGATCTTCCTCAACCATACGGCGCAGACGAGAGATCTGCACGTCGATGGAACGTTCCATTGCACTGTATTCACGGCCGCGAGCCAGGTTCATCAGCTTGTCACGCGAAAGCGGTTCACGCGGATGGCTCACCAACGCCTTCAGTACCGCGAACTCACCGCTGGTCAACGGCATAGGCTCGTCTTCGCGGAACATTTCACGGGTACCCAGGTTCAGTTTGAATTTACCAAAGGCAATTACCGCCTCTTCTTGCGAAGGGGCGCCCGGCAGTTCATTGGCCTGGCGGCGCAATACCGCACGGATACGGGCCAGCAATTCACGCGGGTTGAACGGTTTTGGGATGTAATCATCAGCGCCGATTTCCAGGCCGACGATACGATCGACTTCTTCACCTTTGGCGGTCACCATGATGATCGGCATTGGGTTGCTTTGGCTACGCAGACGGCGGCAGATAGAAAGCCCATCTTCGCCCGGCAGCATCAGGTCCAGCACCATCAGGTGGAAGGATTCACGTGTCAGCAAGCGATCCATTTGCTCAGCGTTAGCCACGCTGCGAACCTGAAAACCCTGTTCGGTTAAATAACGCTCTAAAAGCGCGCGCAAGCGCATGTCATCATCGACGACCAGAATCTTATGATTCTCTTGCATTGTATTACTCCCAAAGGCTGTATTGCCTGACGTGAATATTGTTAAAAAACCATGCCAATTCGGACAGCGATTATTGGTATATATTCTAGTCTAAATTGTTACAAAGCTTATTCTTTTACCGAGTTATCAATATCTTTCATTCAACAAGCCAATTAATCCACTCGATATTGTCTCGTTTCGCCGGAAAAAGCGCCCTCAGCCACTCGGCAAAATGACATCACCGTCGCGGGCTGCAGGGGACTGTCGCTCAAATTAACGACGTATTTATAAGCTGATTAACCCTGACTCCGGCTATCGTACCGCCAGTCTAAGCCGGGAGTGACAATGCACCTAATGTTCTGCCGCGCATTCATCGGCGGTATTTTCATCATCGCGTTGGAACAAGCCGCGTATTTCCCCACGTAGCCATTGATTGCCGCGATCATGATGAGCACGTTCATGCCAATACTGCATCACCGGGAAATGCGGTATTGGGAAAGGAACCGGGTAAATATTCACTTTGCCCGCGGCCTGCAGCAATTGCGCCGCTTGATGGGTCACTGTGGCGAGCAGATCCGTTTGGGCGATGATATGGGTCAGACTCAGAAAATGGCTGGTCTGCAGTTTGACGTTGCGCGCAATTCCCTGCTCTCTCATCGCCTGCTCGGCAATTTCCTGACTGCGAATGCGCAAACGGGCAGTCACGTGCTCTGCCTGTAAGAACTGCGGCAAAGACAGCGTTTCACCAATCTGCGGATGCTCCTGCCGCACCGCGCAGCAAAACCCACTGTAAAATAACCGCTGCTGATAAAAAACGGCGCGCCGCAAATCGGGAAAATAGCCGATAGCCAGATCGACCCGTCCGCTTTCCAACGCCTCCTCCAATTGCGCCGGTGCCAGCTCATGACTGACCACCGCCATCCCTGGCGCCACCCGCGCCAGATGGTTAATCAATGGCGGCAGGAAATACTGCTCCCCGATATCCGGCATACACAGCGTCAGCGTTCTGCGACTGGCCGCCGGATCAAAGCCCGCCGGTTGCAACACATCGTCGCGGATCATCAGCAGCACCCGTTCGACCGACGGCATCAGTTCACTGGCCCGGTCGGTCGGGCACATCTCATTATTAATTCGCACAAACATCGGATCGTCAAACAGCTGGCGTAAGCGAGCCAACGCATGGCTCACCGCCGGCTGACTGATACCTAGCATCTGCCCCGCCAGACCAACGCTGCGCTGACGAAAGATGGCGTCAAACACCACTAAAAGATTCAAATCGACGTTCTTCAAATTCATTTTTGTTATTCGGCCAATAAACCACATTCGATTGATTGATTGTAAGCAGCAGATATCCTTTCGGTACATGGAAATTTTCATTTCATTAACAAAAATGCATCACAGGAGCGGTTATGCAAACAGGTGACCAGACCCTCTCAGCCAGACCCAAAGCACTGCACTGGATCGATGGCCAATGGCAGGACTCGGCCAAACAGGGCATCAGCATCAGCCCGGCGGATGGCTCCGAACTGGGGGAATTTGCCGACGGCGGGGCAGAGGAAGCCGCGATGGCGATAGCCGCCGCCCAACGCGCATTTGTGCCGGCATGGAGCCGCGATCGGCACCTGCGGGCACGCTGCCTGAACCAAATGGCCGATCGGTTTGAACAACACGCGGAAACCCTGGCCCAGATCCTGGCGCAAGACAATGGCAAGCCGCTGAACGAAGCCCGCTTTGAGGTTAAGTTCATTCCCAGCAAACTGCGCTACGCCGCCGCACTGGCCCTGACAACCTATGGGCGCGCCATGGAAATTGAGCCAGG
This sequence comes from Serratia sp. BW106, assembly GCF_002607755.1. NCBI lineage: Bacteria > Pseudomonadati > Pseudomonadota > Gammaproteobacteria > Enterobacterales > Yersiniaceae > Serratia > Serratia sp. BW106. The sequence goes on along the minus strand of NZ_MCGS01000014.1, from coordinate 131,129 downwards.
TGCCTTATCCAGGGTGCTGTACGAACCGCTGGGCGTGGTCGGGGTGATCACACCATGGAACTCGCCTGCCATTTTGACTATCCGATCGCTGGCTCCGGCGTTGGCCGCCGGCAACACCGCCGTCATCAAGCTCCCGGCTCAGACCGCCCAGGTTAACGCCGCATTCGCCCGCATTCTGGCCGAAGTCGACAGCCTGCCGCAGGGCGTGGTGAACCTGTTTACCGAAAGTGGCAGCGACGGTGCCATGTTGCTGGTCAGCAGCCCGGCGGTGCCGGCCATCAGCTTTACCGGCAGCACCCGCACCGGGCGCTCCCTGGCGGCCAACGCCATGCAACGGATCAAACGTATCTCACTGGAACTGGGCGGGAAAACGCCACATTTACTGTTCGAAGACGCCGATCTGGACCGTGCCTTGCCGATGATCGTACGCTCACTCACCACCTTCAGCGGCCAGTTCTGCGTAACCGGCAGCCGTTTACTGGTACAGCGCGCGATCTATCCGCAGGTTCGTGCCCGCATGGCGGCGTTGCTGGAAGCGGTAAAAATCGGGCCGTCGCTGGAACCAGGCGTTGAACTGGGGCCGTTAATTGACCGACAAAGCGTCCAGCGGGTCGATGCCATGGTCACTGCCGCACTGGCCCAGGGTGCCACTGCCGTGGTTCGCGGTGGGCCGGTAGTGGATGGCCCCTTAGCCAAAGGCGCGTTTTATCGCCCCACCCTGCTGGAAGTGCCCAACAGCGATATGGACATTGTGAAGCAGGAGGTTTTCGGGCCGGTGCTCACGCTGGAGGTGTTTGACGACGAAGCACAAGCGATCGTCTCCGCCAATCATAGCGACTACGGATTGGCCGCCAGTATTTGGTCAATGGACGCTAACCGACCGCACCGGGTCGCGCGGGAAATTCAGGCCGGCAGCGTGTGGATCAACGACTGGGCGCAAATTCACGATGAGTTCGAAGAGGGAGGATACAAGCAGAGCGGCCTGGGCCGTTTGAACGGCATCGCCTCACTGGACAGCTTTATCGAATACAAACACGTCTATCAAAATGTGGGGGTCACTGACCCACAAAGGAAGGACTAAATGAGCATCGATATTCAGCAACTGCAAAAAAAGCATCTGTTCCCGTTATGGGAGTCACTGCATGGTCTGGTCCCCGAACAACCAGAACCTCAGGCTACGCCCTATCAATGGCATTACGCCGAGGTTAAAGACGCGTTGCTGGATATCGGCTCGAAGATCGACATCGAACGTGCCGAGCGCCGCGTGCTGGTCATGGAAAACCCGTCGCTGCCACCGGGTTCGTCACGCATCACCGACACGCTGTATGCCGGAATGCAAATGGTACTGCCGGGGGAAATTGCCCCGCTGCATCGCCACACGCCCACCGCCCTGCGCTTTATTCTGGAAGCCGAGGGCGGCAACACCACGGTAGACGGCGAGCAGACCACGCTGCACCCGGGGGATTTTATCATTACCCCCTCATGGCGTTGGCACCAGCATCAAAATGACACCGATAAACCGATTTTCTGGCTGGATGGTCTGGATGCCCCACTGCTGCACTTTCTCAAGGCCGGATTTCGGCAAGACCGCCTGCCCGCAGGCCAAACGCTGGACCCGCGCCCGGAGGGCGATGCCCTGGCCCGCTACGGCGCAGGCCTGATGCCGCTGGAGTACCGTCCGACGGGGCAGAGTCAGCCCTCGCCGATATTTAACTACCCGTATCAACGCACGCGTGAAGCATTGGAGCAACTGCAGCGCCATAGCGAGATCGACCCGGCCAATGCCATCAGTCTGCGTTACATCAACCCGGCCAACGGCGATTGGGCCATTCCGACCCTCGGCACCGTCATCACGCTGCTGCCCAAGGGGTTTACCAGTCTTTATCAGCGTGGCAATGCCAGCCAGGTACTGGTGGTGATGGAGGGGGAGCTGGAAATACGGCTGACAGGAGGGATCCACTTCCGGTTAAAACCGAAAGATATCTTTGCGCTGCCTTCATGGCTCAGCTATCGGCTGTCTGCGCCGGATGGCGATACGGTCTGTTTCAGTTTTTCCGATCGCCCGGTGCTGGAAAAACTGGGGATCTGGCGTCATGAAATCATGCCAGAAGGCTGATAACGCCTGTTTTCTCTCTCGGCCCGCTCAGCGGGCAATACCATTCCATTTCGCCTTCAGAGGGCCTGTATCATGAAGATCTGCCGTTTCAATCACGACCGGATAGGGATCATCCGGCAGCAGCGGGTGTACGACATCACGCCAATGTTTCACGCCATCCCCCCCGCCCATTGGCCCGCGCCGCCCGCGACTGGATGATTAGTCATTTCCCCTTCGTTGCCAAGGGGCTGGGCGCAAACTGGGAACGGCTGGAAAGTTATCCGCTGGAGCAGGTGAACCTGAATTCGCCGGTGGCCAACCCAGGCAAACTTATTGCCGCACCGATCAATTATCGCGATCACATCGCCGAAGCCAATGCCGACCAACAAATCAACCATGGCAAGGTCTATACCGATATCAGCGAGTACGGTCTGTTTCTCAAGGCCAACAGCTCATTGTGCGGACCGAACGAGATCATCAACTTGCCCATTCCTGATCGACGTACCGATCCAGAGGTCGAACTGGCGGTGATCATTGGCCAACGCGCCCGGAACCTGCCCGTCGAACAGGCCCTGGAGGTGGTGTTCGGCTACGCTATCGGCATAGACATGACCGTCCGCGGTTCGGAATTTCCCTCTTTCCGTAAGTCGGCCGATGGGTTTTCGGTGTTGGGCCCGTGGATTGTCACCCCTGACGAAATCGGCGATCCGAACGCGCTGGATCTCAGTATCCGGGTGAATGGCCAACTCAGGCAGCACTCCAACACCCGCCACCTGATTTATAACGTACAACGCCTGATCGCCTATGCCTCGGCGATGTTTACCCTGTGGCCGGGCGATGTAATTTATACCGGTACGCCGTCCGGCGTCTCGCCGATACAGGCCGGTGACCGTATCGAGGTCAGCATCGAACGCATCGGTGCGATGTCGGTCACGATAGCCGACAGAGCACCCTGACAAGCCCTATTTTCGATGCCTCTGGCCCCGTATCTGTCGTACACTTCGCGCTATAGGTTCCACTATTGCCACGGTAACAGGTTGTATGAGAACACCGCTGATCACCCGTGAAGGGTACGACAAACTTAAACAAGAGCTGGATTACCTCTGGCGGGAAGATCGGCCAGAGGTCACCAAAAAAGTGACCTGGGCCGCCAGCCTTGGCGACAGAAGTGAAAATGCCGATTATCAGTACAACAAGAAACGGCTGCGGGAGATCGATCGCCGCGTGCGCTACCTGACCAAATGCCTCGAGCAGTTGAAAGTCGTCGACCATTCGCCGCAGCAGGAAGGCAAAGTGTTCTTTGGTGCCTGGGTAGAGGTGGAAAACGAAGACGGTGAGATTAAACGCTTTCGCATCGTCGGCTATGACGAGATTTTTGGCCGTCGGGACTATATCTCCATCGATTCACCGATGGCCCGCGCCCTGCTGAAAAAAGAAGTGGGTGATGCCGCCACGGTCAACACCCCAGCGGGAGATGCGCTGTGGTATGTGAATGAGATCGAGTACGTTAAATAAGATTTCGGCTTTTTCCTAGCGAGCGTCCGCCGCCGCGGTACAGGCCACTTTACGTGCCCTGGCTGCCGAGAGGCGGCCCGCTTCACTGGCATTTTCCGCGCGCAATCCGTATAACTGTCCCCCTGTTTACTCACCATTATCAACAGATACCAGACATATGAATGACCCACTGAGCCGCATTATTGCAACAGAACTGCAGGCCCGGCCGGAGCAAGTTGACTCCGCCATCCGTCTGCTGGATGAAGGTAATACCGTGCCCTTTATTGCACGCTATCGTAAGGAAGTCACCGGGGGTTTGGACGATACCCAACTGCGCCAGCTGGAAACCCGCCTGGGTTATCTGCGTGAACTGGAAGACCGCCGTCAGACCATCCTTAAATCGATCGACGAGCAGGGCAAACTGACCGAACAACTGGCGGGGGCGATCACCGCCACGCAAAGCAAAACCGAACTCGAAGACCTCTACCTGCCTTACAAACCCAAGCGCCGCACCCGTGGACAGATCGCCATCGAAGCCGGTCTGGCCCCATTGGCGGACAGCCTGTGGCAGGATCCTCAGCAGCAGCCGGAAACGCTGGCCGAACGCTACGTTGACGCCGACAAAGGCGTGGCGGACGTGAAAGCCGCCCTCGACGGGGCGCGTTACATCCTGATGGAGCGCTTCGCTGAAGACGCCGCGCTGCTGGCCAAGGTTCGTAATTACCTGTGGAAGCATGCGCATCTGGTCTCCAAAGTGGTGGAAGGCAAAGAAGAAGCCGGCGCGAAATTCCGCGACTACTTCGATCACCATGAACCTATTGCCCAGGTGCCTTCACACCGTGCACTGGCCATGTTCCGTGGCCGCAACGAAGGCGTGCTGCAACTGGCGCTGAACGCCGATCCACAGTTTGAAGAAGCTCCGCGTGAAAGCCAGGCGGAACAGATCATCATCAGCCATCTCGATCTGCGCCTGAATAACGCCCCGGCAGATGCCTGGCGCAAAGCCGTGGTCAACTGGACCTGGCGCATCAAGGTGCTGCTGCATCTGGAAACCGAACTGATGAGTACCGTGCGCGAGCGTGCGGAAGACGAAGCAATCAACGTCTTCGCCCGTAACATGCACGATCTGATGATGGCCGCACCGGCCGGCATGCGTGCGACCATGGGGCTGGATCCGGGCTTGCGTACCGGGGTGAAAGTGGCGGTGGTGGATGCCACCGGCAAACTGGTCGCCACCGACACCGTCTACCCGCATACCGGACAGACCGCCAAAGCCGCTGCCATCGTCGCGGCACTGTGCATCAAACATAAAGTGGAACTGGTGGCCATCGGCAACGGTACCGCGTCGCGTGAAACCGAGCGTTTTTACCTTGATTTGCAACAGCAGTTCGGCGAAGTCAAAGCGCAGAAAGTGATCGTCAGCGAAGCCGGTGCCTCGGTGTATTCCGCCTCCGAACTGGCGGCACTGGAATTCCCTAACCTCGACGTCTCGCTGCGTGGCGCCGTCTCTATCGCCCGCCGCCTGCAGGATCCGCTGGCCGAGCTGGTGAAAATCGATCCGAAATCCATCGGTGTCGGTCAGTACCAGCACGATGTCAGCCAAAGCCAACTGGCGAAAAAGCTGGATTCGGTGGTTGAAGACTGCGTGAACGCCGTTGGGGTCGATCTGAACACCGCCTCAGTGCCGCTGCTGGCCCGCGTGGCTGGCCTGACGCGCATGATGGCGCAGAATATCGTCACCTGGCGTGATGAGAACGGCCGTTTCAGCAACCGTGAACAGCTATTGAAAGTCAGCCGTCTGGGGCCAAAAGCCTTTGAGCAGTGCGCCGGCTTCCTGCGTATTAACCACGGCGAAAACCCACTGGATGCCTCGACCGTTCACCCGGAAACCTACCCGGTAGTCGAACGCATTCTGGCTGCCACCCACCAGGCACTGCAGGATCTGATGGGTAACCGGGCAGCGGTGCGCAGCCTTAAGGCCAGCGATTTCACCGACGAGAAGTTCGGCATGCCAACGGTGACCGACATCCTGAAGGAGCTGGAGAAACCGGGCCGCGATCCGCGCCCTGAATTCAAAACCGCTACCTTCGCTGAAGGCGTTGAAACCCTCAATGACCTGCAGCCGGGCATGATCCTGGAAGGTTCGGTGACCAACGTGACCAACTTCGGTGCCTTTGTGGATATCGGCGTGCATCAGGACGGCCTGGTACATATCTCCTCGCTGGCGGACAAGTTTGTCGAAGATCCACACACCGTGGTGAAAGCCGGCGACGTCGTCAAAGTGAAGGTGATGGAAGTTGACCTTCAGCGCAAACGCATCGCGCTGAGCATGCGTCTGGACGAGCAACCGGGGGAAGGTTCGCCGCGCCGTGGCAGCAATTCCGCCCCGGCCAAGGACAATACAAACCGGGCACCGGCCAATAAGGCCAAACCGCGTGGCGGCAACAACAACACCTCGGCGGGTAACAGCGCCATGGGTGATGCGCTGGCGGCGGCATTCGGCAAAAAATCTTAATCAGACCCTAACCCGGCTAATGGGATGCAGGGCGGAGTTCACTCCGCCCTTTCCTGACGAAATATCCCCGCGATTTTTGACCCGCCTCAATAAACCTGCATTTTTCTCTAATCTTACCAACGGCTATAACGACCCAATGTTTTAGGCCTGAAAATAGCGTTGTATCGCCATCGATTAACACCGTTATTAACATCATGTTCCCATTTCGCCATTTCCCAGAGAAACACAAATAGTTACCGCTCGTATTCAGTCGACGAGATGTTGCCAAATAAATACCAATATGGGTGCTAACCGATCAAAGCTGCCGAATTTGTCGCTAATTTTTTCAAACTGGAAAACATCACTACAATCACGTAACTGATTTAACTCACCATTCGCATTTGCGCCCCGCCAAGCCGGGTGATAAAAGTAGTCCTGTCAGGCGGTCTCGATGGTTAAATGTGATCGCCACAACTTTTGGTTACCAATACCCCTATTTTTTGCATTGAATACGATAATGATTCTCACTATTATTATTGTGCGTGTTCACTGCATTACCTCATGGATTGAAAACGTCGGCAGCCCGTCATATTTACCGCGGCGCTTCCTTTGGAACGTTCTTTTATCATCATCGGCCCAATAAGCTGGGCTCAGGGAAGGTTACATGCATCTTCTGCCTAAACGGTCGTATAAGATCGCCGGCTTCGCCAATGAAATCGGCCCAGCCTACCGCCAGAAACTGTTATCACTCGGCATGCTGCCGGGGTCGTCGTTTGAAGTGGTACGCGTCGCACCACTGGGTGATCCCATAGAAATTAAAACCCGCCGCGTCAGCCTGGTGCTGCGCAGGAAAGATCTGGCCCTGATCCTGCTCGACGACCCATCCTGACGCGGAGTCGCCTTGCCTTGGCCTCGCGCATCGCCTGGCCCCATTTCTCTTGACTGATATCACGCAAAATTATGAAAAAACTCACTATTGGCTTAATAGGAAATCCTAATTCCGGTAAGACTACGCTGTTTAACCAGCTGACCGGGGCGCGCCAGCGAGTCGGTAACTGGGCGGGCGTGACGGTGGAGCGTAAAGAAGGCCTGTTCACCACGCCGCAATCCCAGGTCAAACTGGTCGATCTGCCCGGCACCTACTCCCTGACCACCATCTCGGAGCAAACCTCACTCGACGAGCAGATCGCCTGCCACTACATTCTGAGCGGCGACGCCGATCTGCTGATCAACGTGGTCGACGCTTCCAACCTGGAACGCAATCTGTACCTGACGCTGCAACTGCTGGAGCTGGGTATTCCCTGCATCGTCGCGCTGAACATGCTGGATATCGCCAGAAGTCAAAAAATTGATATTGATATCGCCGCCCTGTCCGCACGCCTCGGCTGTCCGGTGGTACCGCTGATCTCCACCAAGGCCGATGGTATTGGTGTACTCAAGCAGATGATCGACAATCATCAGTTCAACGAATTGAAAGCGCTGGTGCTCTACCCTCCGGTGCTGCTGAAAGAAATGACCACGTTGAGCGATGCGATGCCACAGAACCTGCCGAGTGAGCAGCGCCTCTGGCTGGCACTGCAGATGCTGGAAGGCGATATCTACAGCCATACTCTAGCCGGCCCGGCGGCGGCCCTGCTGCCGGCAGCCAGAGAGGCACTGCGACAACAGCAACAGGAAGACCCGGCATTAGTCATCGCCGATGCGCGCTATCAGTCGATCGCCACTCTGTGTGACGCCGTCAGCAATTCGCAGCAGGCGATACCAAACCGCCTTACCGAAGCCCTGGATAAAGTGATCCTCAACCGCTGGCTGGGAGTGCCGATCTTCCTGCTGGTGATGTATCTGATGTTCCTGCTGGCAATCAACCTTGGTGGTGCGCTGCAGCCAATTTTCGATATCGGTTCTGCGGCCATCTTTATCCAGGGCATTCAATGGCTGGGTTACACCCTGCATTTCCCTGAATGGCTGACTATTTTCCTGGCACAGGGGGTCGGTGGCGGTATCAACACCGTGCTGCCACTGGTGCCGCAAATCGGCATGATGTACCTGTTCCTGTCGTTCCTCGAAGACTCGGGCTACATGGCCAGGGCAGCCTTCGTGATGGATCGCCTGATGCAGGCACTCGGGTTGCCCGGGAAATCTTTCGTGCCGCTGATTGTCGGCTTTGGCTGCAACGTGCCATCCATCATGGGCGCTCGCACCCTGGATGCGCAGCGCGAACGCCTGATTACCATCATGATGGCCCCCTTCATGTCGTGCGGCGCCCGGTTGGCCATCTTCGCCGTCTTTGCCGCCGCCTTCTTCGGTCAGGACGGAGCGGGCGTGGTGTTCTCTTTGTATATGCTCGGCATTGTGGTGGCGATCCTCACCGGGTTGGTGCTGAAGTACACCATCATGCGCGGCGAAGCCTCACCCTTCGTTATGGAACTGCCGGTCTACCACGTGCCACATCTGAAAAGCCTGCTGCTGCAAACCTGGCAGCGACTGAAAGGCTTCGTCCTGCGTGCCGGTAAGGTGATCGTGATTGCCAGCATCTTCATTGGCGGCCTGAACAGCTTTTCGTTCAGCGGCAAACCGGTAGATAACATCAATGATTCCGCACTGGCGTCGGTGTCCAAGGTGCTGACACCGCTGCTGCAACCGATGGGCGTGCACAATGATAACTGGCAGGCCACCGTCGGTCTGGTGACCGGCGCCATGGCGAAGGAAGTGGTGGTCGGCACCCTGAACACGCTGTACACCGCCGAACATATCAATAATACCGAATTTGATGCCGCCAACTTTAACCTGCAGGACGAACTGGGCGGAGCACTGAATACCACCTGGCAGGGGCTGAAAGACACCTTCAGCCTGAGCGTGCTGTCCAACCCGATTGAGGCCAGCAAGGGCGATGGGGAAATGGACGTCGGCTCAATGGGCGTGATGAGTAGTAAATTCGGCTCCGGGGTTTCCGCCTACAGCTACCTGATTTTCGTGTTGCTTTACGTCCCTTGCGTCTCGGTCATGGGGGCTATCGCCCGTGAATCCAGCCGCGGCTGGATGACCTTCTCCATTCTCTGGGGGCTGAATGTCGCTTACTCCCTGGCCACGCTGTTTTATCAGGTCGCCACCTTCAGCCAGCATCCGCAGTACAGCCTGACGGCAATCGCCATTGTGGTGCTGTTCAATCTGTTGATCCTGTTCGGCCTGCGTCGGGCGCGCAGCCGGGTAACAGTGCGGCTGGGCAATGCTACACCAGCAACCTGTTGCCAGGGTGCCAAGGGGGACTGTCACTGATGGCCGGCCTGCTGCAGATCCGTGATGCATTGGCGCTGCACGGCAACGTGCAGGCGCTTCAACTCAGCCGTCAGTTGGCGGCCCCGCTGCCGTTAGTGCAGGCCATGTTGGAGCGTTTAATCGCGATGGGGAAAGTGGAGCGTATCGAGCAGGATAACAGCGCCTGCCTGAGTGGCAGTTGTAAAAGCTGCCCAGAGGGCCAGGGATGCAGTACGGTGATCTATCGTTTGAAGTCGTAAGGATCGGGGCGCGGCACAGGCGCGCCCCTGTTCAATCAATCGTTATTGCTTGTCTTTATACACGTCAGCGATAGCACTGAACTTGCCGTGCTCACGGCCAGCCAGAATTACGTAGTATTGCCCGCCTTTTTCATCAGCCAGTTTGGACAGCTCTTCTTTTGCATCCATTGGCGACGTGGTTTGTGCGGTAGTGGTTACTGTACCCACTTTCTCGTATTTACCCGGATTCTTGTCCAGATCTTCCTTGGTCAGCAGGGTCGCTGCCAGGGTGCTGAAAGACACTGAACCTACAACTAACGCGGCAATAATCATTTTCAAAGATTTCATTACAATACCTCTCAATGGATAATTTATTTATTATGAAAACTGTCCAGGGTAAGTGCGCCATAATACCGGCTGCCGTGACATCTTCTGACCTCGTTGCTTTCCCTGACGAGAGCCGTTTTCCCAGAGACGAAACGCCAAAGTAAAAAAACCGTGAACGGTTTTTTCATTTCCCAGCCAACGCAGTTACCCCCCTAAGTATCGGACAGGTTTATTTTTTATCCACTAAGCAGCTCTTTTTTTAACGCTTTATTGTGCGTTTTGGCAGCGGATCCCACTTTCGGCCACAAAGGTGCAGATAATTTCAGCGAATTCATCAGGCTGGGAAATAAATGGCGCGTGGGCCGCTTTGGCAATGATGATTGAAGACGAGTGTGGCCAACTGACGTCGAGTAACCCGGCCACCTTACGCGGCACCAATCCGTCCAGATAACCATAAACCCGCAACAAGGGCAGCGACAACTGCGTCAACGCTTGACGCAAGTCAGCCGTCCGCAATATTTCAAGCCCACCGTTCAGGACTTCAACACTTGGCGTCGGCTGGTTAAGCACCACCGACTTCAGCAAGCGGGCGTCCTGCCGTGCGCTTTCCGTTCCCAGCGTCTGTAATGCCAGAAAACGCTCTACGGTACGCTGAAAATCCTGACTCAACTGATGCTGAAAACCGCTCAGTACTTCCGGGCGGATCCCCGGCCAGTCACCCTGTGCCGTAAAGCAGGGCGAAGAGGCTACGGTGATCAGCCCACGTACCCGCTGCGGCTGCATCAGCGCTATCTGGCTGGCCACCAGCCCGCCGAGCGACCAGCCTAGCCACCATGCCTGGGCCGGCGCGGCATCCAGCACGATTTCCGCCATTTGCTCGAGCGACATGGCAGCAAACCCCTGGCTGCGGCCATAACCCGGCAAATCGACCAAATGCAGGCGAAAATGCGGCGTCAGTCGCTCAAGCATGCAACTCCACACTTCTGCATTCAGTCCCCAGCCATGCAGCAGCACAAGATCGCGATCGCCTTCACCTATTGTTTGCCAGTACAACGCAGTCATCAGTTATTGTCCTTTCATTCTCATCCGTCAGGGAGGACGGCTATGCTATCAATCTGCAGCCGCTGTTGGCTATGCCGACAGCCATTACATCTTAGTCGTCAGGGTATCTGCAGCTACTGCCTGCGCCAAATGGCCGCCAAACCGCTATGCTGCCCCCGCTGCGGGCTGCCCGCCGGCGATACGGTATTGCCCTGTGGCCGCTGCCTGCAACAGCCGCCCCCCTGGCAGGCTTTGGTGTTCGTCAGCAACTACCAGGCCCCGTTGCGCCAACTGATCAAAAAATTCAAGTTTCAGCACACGCCGGAACTGGCACCGCTGCTGGCACGGTTAATTTTGCTAAACTGGCAACGGGCGCATCGAGAGCAATATCTGAACAGACCCGATGTGATTTTAGCAGTACCCTTACAGGCTAAACGTTGCTGGCGTCGCGGCTATAACCAGAGCGATTTGCTGGCGCGGCCGCTGGCGTACTGGCTGGGCTGCGACTATCGCCCCGCCGCCCTGAGCCGGGTGCGTAAAACCGCCCCACAGCAACGGTTGCCGGCCCGTATGCGGCGGCGTAATCTACGCGGTGCATTTCGCTGCCATGAATCTTTGGCGGGTCGACACGTCGCCCTGCTGGACGATGTGGTGACGACGGGCAGTACGGTGGCAGAAATTTCCAGGTTGTTGCAGCGGCAGGGAGTCGCATCAATACAGATTTGGTGTGTTTGCCGCACGTTGTAGTGCCAAGGCAATGGGCGTATTATAACCTAGTATAGAAGTCAACTATTTGAACTAACGAGCTAATGCCATGATTCGTATAACAGATACTGCACAGGAACACTTTGCCAAACTGCTGGCAAATCAAGAGGAAGGCACCCAAATCCGCGTATTCGTGATCAACCCGGGTACGCCTACGGCCGAATGCGGTGTCTCTTATTGCCCGCCGGACGCGGTTGAAGCGACAGACACCGAGCTGAAGTTCGAAAAGCTGTCTGCCTATATCGACGAACTGAGCAAACCTTATCTGGACGATGCCGAGATCGACTTCGTCACCGACCAACTGGGCTCGCAGCTGACGCTGAAAGCGCCAAACGCCAAAATGCGTAAAGTGGACGACAACGCACCGCTGATGGAGCGTGTTGAATACGTACTGCAGTCACAGATCAACCCACAGCTGGCAGGCCACGGCGGCCGTGTTACGCTGATGGAAATCACTGATGACAGCCTGGCGATCCTGCAGTTCGGTGGCGGCTGTAACGGGTGTTCAATGGTCGATGTGACCCTGAAGGAAGGCATCGAGAAAGAGCTGCTGCAAAAGTTCCCTGAACTGAAAGGCGTGCGCGATTTGACCGAGCACCAGCGCGGTGAGCACTCCTACTATTAATCCTCTGTTCCAGGGCCCGATGCCCCACAGCGGATAAAAAAATGCCGGATTTGGTGTGCCCAATCCGGCATTTTTACGTCAATTACCCTACCGAGACCTTGCGTCGCCGCTTGTCCAAATCCTTCAGTAACCGGTTGACCTGCTGATCGGCAAACATCTCCTCCAGGGTGTGGGTCAGTTTACGTCGCCAGTTCGGGTACTGATCGCTGGTGCCAGGAATATTGACCGGATCCGCCATGTCCAGCCAGTCTTCCGGCTGCAGACCCAGCAACGCGCTGGCGCTGTCGGCGACATAACGCTGTAAGCCCCGATTAAGCAACGGGCTCATATTCAACAACGCCGCCTTTTTTCCTACCTTCTGCGGCACACAACCATAGTGGTGCAGCCCGTCCAGCAACCCCTGCTTGGCTCGCTCACGGTCGGCAAACAGCTCTTTCAGGATCTCCGCATCCGGATACAATCCCAGTTGGTTGCCCAACTGCAGGTCACCGCTTTGCCAATAACCGCGCAGCGTCGGCAGATCGTGGGTGGTGATAGTCGCCATGGCCTGCACCGGATAGGCCTGCGGTGCGCGGAAATGGTTCTCCCCGTCACGTTCGAAATACAGCACCTTATAGGAGTAGACGCCGCTGTCGCGAAGCTTGCCGACAATCTCAACCGGAACGGTACCGAGGTCTTCGCCAATCACCATACAACGGTGGCGTTGGCTTTCCAGCGCCAGCACTGCTAACAGATCGTCCACCGGGTATTTCACATAGGCACCGTGAACCGCGGTTTCACCGTAGGGTATCCACCACAGACGCAGTAACGCCATCACGTGGTCAATGCGCAGTGCGCCGCAACTGGTCATATTGGCACGCAGCAGATCGATAAACGGCTGGTAGCCCCGCGCCGCCATCACATGGGGATCCATCGGCGGCAGGCCCCAGTTTTGCCCCAACGGGCCCAGAATATCCGGCGGTGCACCCACCGAGGCTTTCAGACAATAAAGCTCGCGCTCGCACCAGGTTTCCGAGCCCCCTTCCGCCACGCCGACCGCCAAATCGCGGTACAGGCCGATCGGCATCTGTTGTTGCTGGCTCTGGCGGAAACAATCGGCGAACTGGCTGGCCGCCAACCACTGCAACCACAGGTAAAACGTCACCTGATCCTGCTGTTGCTGACAAAATTGCTTCACCGCAGCGCTGTCGCCCTGTTGATATTGCTCAGGCCAGGCCGGCCAGCCCCACAGGCTGCTGTCTTTGGCAGCCAGATGGGCATGCAGCGCATCAAAAGCAGCCTGCTGATACAGGCTGTCGCCACCGTCGAGAACAAACTGCTCAAATGCCTGACGTTGCTCGTCACCCGCTTTACGTGCCTGGAACAGCGGGAATGCCAGCTTTAGCGCCGACAGCTTTAGCTGCGTCACCGTGCTGTAATCCACCTGCTCGCTGCTGCGCGCCGCGGCCAGCTTCTTTTGCGTGGCCGGTTTCAGCCACCATTGCTGCGCGGCGTCATTGCGCTGGAAATCTTCCACCGCGTTCACATCGATATAAATCACGTTCAGCCAGCGCCGCGATGACGGGCTGTACGGGCTGGCGCTTTCCGGATTGGCCGGATACAGCGCGTGGATCGGGTTCAGCCCGACAAAAGCACCACCCCGCTCACCGACCTGCTCCACCATCTGACGCAGATCGCCAAAATCACCGATACCCCAGTTACGATCGGATCGCAGGGTGTAAAGCTGGACGCAAGCGCCCCACAGCTTCTTTCCAGTCAGCAAGGCATCCGGTTCATAACAGCGTTTCGGCGCCACGATCAGTCGACACTGCCACTGCTGCTCGCCCTGCTTCAGCGTCAGTTGGTGATAACCCGGCGGTAACTCGCCCGGCAGGGTAAAGGTTTTACGCGCGCTGGCACGCCCTTGTTGCTGGCCGCCATCCTCACGCAGCAACGTCCACAGATACTCACCGCTGCCCGCCAATGGCAACGCCACCGGCGCACCCTGATAGAAGACCTTCACCGCCGGTAGCGGCGTCATTGCAGTCTCCTGTGGGGTCGTAGTGCGTCCCATGGCATCCAGCAGTCGGCGCTTGGTGTCCTCAGCGATCGCCTGCTGTTGACCGTGGGCATTAATATAATCGGCAGCGATACCCGCCTGAGCGGCCGCTTGATCGATGACCTTACGATCCATTCGCTCTCCTTAACGCTTGGCTTGCCAGATGCGCTGCTGGTAGTCGCGGATCGAGCGATCCGAACTGAACATACCGACACGCGCGGTGTTAAGAATAGTACGACGCGTCCATTCATCACGGTCACGATAGAGTTCGTCTACCTGCTGTTGAGCTTTGCAGTAAGAAGCAAAGTCCGCCAGCACCAGGTAAGGGTCACCCCCTTCCAGCAGACTGTGCAGCATCATGTCGAAGGCATGCTTGTCGCCATGGCTGAATGCACCACTTGCCAGTTCGTCCAGGATCGCCTTCAGGTGCTTGTCTTTCTTGCGGTAGCTGAGCGGATCATAGCCTTTCGCCAACAGCGCCTTTACCTGATCCACGGTATTGCCGAAGATAAAGATATTGTCTTCGCCCACCTGCTCGGCGATCTCCACGTTAGCACCATCCAGGGTGCCGACGGTCAGCGCGCCGTTCAACGCCAGCTTCATGTTGCCGGTGCCGGAAGCCTCTTTGCCTGCGGTCGAGATCTGCTCAGAAATATCCGCCGCCGGGATCATCAGTTCAGCGACGGACACACGATAGTCGGGAATAAACGCCACTTTCAGTCGATCCTTCACCAGCGGATCGTTGTTGATCTTTTCCGCTGCCTGGTTGATCGCATAAATGATGTTCTTCGCCAGATAGTAGCCCGGTGCCGCTTTGGCGCCGAACAGGAAGACCCGCGGCACGATATCCAGCTGCGGGTTATCGCGCAGTTGGCGATACAGCGACAGAATGTGCAGCAGGTTCAAATGCTGGCGTTTGTATTCGTGCAGGCGTTTGATCTGCACGTCGAAAATCGCGTCCGGGTTCAGCATCAGCCCCATCACGTCGTGCACGTAGTTGGCTAATATGACTTTGTTATCGCGTTTAATTTGCTGATAACGCTGGCGGAACGCCGCATCATCGGCGTATTTCTCCAGCCCTTTCAGCGCGTCGAGATCGTTCGCCCACTCCACCTTCAGCGTTTCATCAATCAGCCCTGACAGCGCCGGGTTGCATTGCTTCAGCCAGCGACGTGGCGTGATGCCGTTGGTGACGTTATGGAATTTGTTTGGCCACAGTTGGTGGTATTCCGGGAACAGGTCCTTCACCACCAGATCGGAGTGCAGCTGAGCCACGCCGTTGACCGCAAAGCCGCTGACCACGCACAGGTTAGCCATGCGCACCTGTTTGTCATGGTGCACCGCCAGTTTGGCCCATACTGCGTCGTCGCCCGGCCAGTGTTTATCCACCAGCTTTTTGAAGTTGGCGTTGATCTGCTTGATGATGGAGAAATGACGTGGCAGCAGGCTGCGCACCAGTTTCTCATCCCAGCACTCCAGCGCTTCCGGCATCAGGGTATGGTTGGTGTAGGCGAAAGTTTTGCTGGTGATCGCCCAGGCGGCATCCCAGTCCAACTGATGTTCATCCAGCAGAATACGCAGCATTTCCGGAATGGCGATGGTCGGATGGGTGTCATTCAACTGGATCACTTCGTACTTCGGCAGGTCTTCAATTTTGCGCCCCGCCAGATGGTGCTTACGCAGAATATCGGCCACCGAACAGGCGCACTGGAAGTATTGCTGCATCAGGCGCAGGCGCTTGCCCGCCTGGTGGTTGTCATTCGGGTACAGCACCTTGGTCAACCTGGCGGCTTCTACGCCCTGCTTCTCCGCCTGCAGGAATTTGCCGTCGTTGAAATCGCTCAGGTCAAACGGATGCTGATGGGTCGCCTGCCACAGGCGCAGCGGCTGGGTCACGCCATTACGGAAGCCCAATACCGGCAGATCCCAGGCTTCGCCGCGCAGGGTAAACTCAGGACGCCACAGTTCGCGGCCATCGGCCAGTTTTTCCAGCTTCCCACCGATGCCGACATCCACCGACAGCGCCGCATTGTGACGGAACCACGGGTAGCTCTCGCGCTGCCAGTTATCCGGGGCCTCTTGCTGCTGGCCGCCGCTAAACGACTGGCGGAACAGCCCATACTGGTAATTCAGCCCGTAGCCGGTGGCCGGTTGTTCCACCGTCGCCATCGAATCCAGGAAGCAGGCCGCCAAGCGCCCCAGTCCGCCATTGCCCAACGCCGGATCGGTTTCCTGCTCCAGCAGGTCTGCCAGCTTGATATCCTGTTCCGCCAATGCCTGCTCGACGGTGTCGTACCAGCCCAGGTTAATCAGGTTGTTGGCCGTCAGGCGACCAATCAGAAACTCCATCGAAATGTAGTTCACATGGCGCAGCGGCTTACTGCTTTTGGGTGGCGCAGGCTGTGCAGCAAGCTGTTCGGCCAGTGCGCGGCTTACCGCTTCCCACCATTGGTGCTGGGTCATCTGTTGTGCAGAACTGAGGCCAAACTGTTGCCACTGACGGGTCAGTGCCGCCAGAAAAGCATCCTTTTTAAGCGTAGGCTGTGACATAAGGAAAACTCTCTATCCAGTAAGTGGGTCAAATTACCGTTATCGTGCCGGGGAGAAACAGTGAAGGCATCATCCCGCCTGGGGATTAGCTGGGGAGGAGGATTGGGGCGTAGCTAAAATTGTGATCTCAGGCACTTTTTGACTCCCTTGCATCATGCAAAAAAGCCCACCGACGAAGGCAGCGAGCACTGAGAATACGCTGAAAACTTGTTCAATGACGTTAGCATAGTTATTGCGCTGGCTATAGTGGCGCAGATTGCCAGAAATGCTTTTCTGTATCTGCGTCACCAAACCGTGCCACACCACGGCTATTCCACAAGGAATTGCCTGCAAACGTAAAAAAGTGTGATCAATAGCAATTTAACTCCAAGCCAATGCTGAACCTTGTTGCAATACGTTTAACGTTGTCAGAAGTTAGGAGGGGGATTAATTACGAGCCATAAAATAATTAGCCTCACTCCGATCCCGGCAGGCGTCACGATGAAAAAAACGCCATCGGGCCGGCCTACGGCGGCGGGAACCGCGCTTTTCACTCTGGAATACTATGCTGATCCCATCAAAACTGAGCCGCCCGGTACGGCTGCAAAATACCGTGATCCGCGATCGCCTGTTGGCCAAATTGGCCAGCGCGGCCAACTATCGTCTGACATTGGTCAATTGCCCTGCGGGATACGGAAAAACGACGCTGGTCGCACAGTGGGCGGCCGGCAAATCAGACTTAGGCTGGTACTCGCTGGATGAGAGCGACAACCAGCCCGAGCGTTTCGCCAGCTATTTGATCGCCGCCTTGCAACTCGCCAGCGGTGGCCACTGCGTGAAGAGCGAAGCGCTGAGCCAAAAACATCAGTACGCCAGCCTGTCGGCGCTGTTTGCCCAGTTGTTTATCGAACTGTCTGACTGGCACCAGCCGCTGTACCTGGTGATTGATGACTACCACCTGATCACCAATGATGTCATTCACGAAGCCATGCGCTTTTTCCTGCGTCACCAGCCGGAAAATCTGACGCTGATCCTGCTGTCCCGTACCCTGCCCCCGCTGGGTATCGCCAACCTGCGCGTGCGCGACCAGTTACTGGAAATGGGCACGCAACAACTGGCGTTTACCCATCAGGAAGCCAAACAGTTCTTCGACTGCCGCCTGGTCGCACCAATGGAGCAACAAGACAGCAGCCGCCTGTGCGATGAGGTCGAAGGTTGGGCCACCGCGCTGCAGCTGATCGCCCTGTCTGCCCGGCAGTCTACCTCTTCCGCCCAACAGTCGGCCAAACGCCTGGCCGGGCTGAACGCCAGCCACCTGTCGGATTATCTGGTGGACGAAGTGCTGGATCACGTCGACGCCGAGGCACGCGCCTTCCTGCTGCGCTGTTCGGTATTGCGCTCCATGAACGATGCGCTGATCGTACGCCTGACCGGCGAAGACAATGGCCAGCAACGGCTGGAAGAGCTGGAGCGCCAGGGGTTGTTTATCCATCGCATGGACGACAGTGGCGAGTGGTTCTGCTTCCACCCGCTGTTCGCCACTTTCCTGCGTCAACGCTGCCAATGGGAGCTGGCCCTGGAACTGCCCGGCTTACACCGTGCCGCCGCCGAAGGCTGGCTGGCATTGGGTTACCCGGCAGAGGCGATTCACCACGCACTGGCGGCCAGCGACGTCAGCATGCTGCGAGATATCCTGCTGCAGCACGCCTGGTCACTGTTCCATCACAGCGAATTGGCCCTGCTGGAAGAGTGTCTGAATGCACTCCCCTATGAACGGCTGATTCAAAATCCCAAGCTGGCACTGCTGCAGGCCTGGCTGGCACAGAGTCAACACCGCTACAGCGAAGTGAACACCCTGCTGGAGCGGGCCGAACAGGCGATGCGCGAGCAAAAAATTGAGGTTGACCGCACCTTGCAGGCCGAATTTGACGCCCTGCGCGCCCAGGTGGCGATCAACGCCGGTAAACCGGAAGAAGCCGAGCGCCTGGCCACCGAAGCGCTGAAGTTCCTGCCACTTTCCAGCTATTACAGCCGCATTGTCGCCACTTCGGTGACCGGCGAAGTCCATCATTGCAAGGGCGAACTGGCCCGGGCGCTGCCGATGATGCAGCAAACCGAGCAAATGGCCCGGCGTCATCAGGCATACCACTATGCGCTGTGGGCGCTGTTGCAGCAGAGCGAAATTCTGATTGCACAGGGTTTCCTGCAGGCCGCCTACGAAACACAGGACAAAGCTTTTGAGTTGGTGCGTGAACAGCACCTGGAACAGTTGCCGATGCATGAGTTCCTGCTGCGCATCCGTTCGCAGATCCTGTGGTCATGGTCGCGGCTGGACGAAGCGGAAGATGCGGCCCGCGAGGGCCTGAAAATCCTGGCCAACTACCAGCCTCAGCAGCAGTTGCAATGCATCGCCATGCTGGCCAAATGTTCGCTGGCGCGTGGCGATTTGGATAACGCCAATGCGCACATGCAACGTTGCGAAGTGCTGTTGCACGGCACCCAGTACCACCGTGACTGGCTAACCAACGCCGATAAACCGCGGGTGATCCACTGGCAAATGACCGGTGATACCGCGGCGGCGGCCCAATGGTTGCGTCAGACCGAAAAACCCGGCATGGCGGACAACCACTTTATGCAGGGCCAGTGGCGCAACATTGCCCGGGTGCAAATTATGCTGGGCCAGTATGAAGAGGCCGGGGTGGTGTTGGACGAACTCAACGAAAACGCCCGTCGCCTGCGCCTGGTCAGCGATCTGAACCGTAACCTGCTGCTCAGCAACCAACTTTACTGGCAGATGGAACGCAAAAGCGACGCGCAAAAGGTATTGATGGAGGCGCTGTCACTGGCCAGCCGCACCGGATTTATCAGCCACTTTGTCATTGAAGGCGAAGCGATGGCGCAGCAGTTGCGCCAACTGATCCAGCTCAATACGCTGCCGGAGCTGGAAAACCACCGCGCCCAACGTATTCTGCGCGACATCAACCAACATCATCGGCATAAGTTCGCGCATTTTGACGAGAACTTCGTCGATAAGCTGTTAACGCACCCGCAGGTGCCGGAACTGATCCGCACCAGCCCGCTGACGCAGCGCGAATGGCAGGTGCTGGGGCTGATTTACTCCGGTTACAGCAACGACCAGATTGCCGGTGAACTGGCAGTAGCGGCCACCACCATCAAAACCCACATCCGCAACCTGTACCAGAAGCTGGGCGTCGCCCACCGACAGGAAGCGGTACAGCAGGCTCAGCAATTGCTGAAGATGATGGGCTACGGCGCTTAAAAGAGCACTTCAACAGCGAGTGGAAGAAGTGTTGAGGTAAAAGATGGCCGCAAAGCGGCCATCTGGCTTACTTGCTCTGGTGATAGATTGTTACCGAAATAACGTTGTCGGAGAGATTCCAACTTCCCTTTCCAGTCGACAACATCACACCAGATACAACGAGCACAACACAAAAGTATCGTTTCATTGTGCGGTCCATGCTCAAACCGCTTCACGTCAGCACCACCGGTGATACCACCGTGAAAAGCAAGCACCGAACCGTGCTTGCATTTACGGCTATTGGAATCCTTTCCCCAAAACCGATGCCCACTTGCTTAAGGTGGCGGAAAAGCCCACAAACACTATATGCCTTTTATGCTGGCCTGACACTTGACACTGCATGTTAAGCAGAACAAAATATGAACACCGGATCGTGCTTGCACTACATCAGTATCAAACCTGCTGGAATGGCCGCTTACCGGACTAGCACAAAGAAACCGCCATCTCGGCGGTTTTTTTGTTTTTGTCCCTAAGAACATGGCTGTCAGCCCGCAGGATAAACTTTAAAAATGCAGTTTAAGGTATGAAGCCGATACGCCGCCTAAAAACCATAATATTGCTCTGGTCTTAATTGCCTCGGAGTTGGTTACAATAGCGACATTACTAATTACGAGGCAGTCGGAAGTCATGGAACAGTTTGAAGCGATCAACGTTGAGCAGGCATACGGCCGTTGGAAAGACGGCAGTGCCGCCCTGGTCGATATCCGCGATCCACAGAGTTTTGAAGCCGGGCACACGCCGGGCGCTTTTCACCTTACCAACGCCAGCCTGCAAACTTTTATGCAGCAGAATGACTTTGAGCGACCGGTGATGGTGATGTGCTACCACGGCAACAGCAGCCGCAGCGCGGCGCAATACCTGCTGCATCAGGGGTTTGACGCGGTGTACAGCATCGACGGCGGCTTTGAGGCCTGGGCGCGTCAGTACCCGCAGGACGTTGAAACCTCCGTATAATCCTTTCCCGTCCCTGCGGCGGGTTCCTTTCTCGTGCCGTTAGTGAGTGTTTTTACTGGTTTTTCGCAGATCCTTTGCCTGCGCTCAGGATTTCGACGGTATAATCGGCCGTCAACGCCGTCGGGTCACCGGCGGCTAAAATCATTCACTTAGACGGAAGAGCAATGGTTAGAGTAATCGCCGTATCCAATCCCCGCCTGGCGCAGGCCTTTGTCGACTACATG
Source organism: Serratia sp. BW106 (assembly GCF_002607755.1). Taxonomy (NCBI): domain Bacteria; kingdom Pseudomonadati; phylum Pseudomonadota; class Gammaproteobacteria; order Enterobacterales; family Yersiniaceae; genus Serratia; species Serratia sp. BW106. The sequence continues at coordinate 109,730 of NZ_MCGS01000014.1, read as the reverse complement.
ACGACACAGGGCATTGAGCTTAAGGTGCACAATACCGGCGAGACGGCGGAAATCTGGCTGGCAGACGACCGTCATCTGGAGCAGGTGCAACACGAGCTGCAGCAGTTCCTGATCGACCCGCTCAACAGTCGCTATCGCGCCGCCAGCTGGCAGGCCGGTAATACCGACGCCGATCTGCACTACCAGGGCTTTTCCTACCTGCAAACCCTGCGCAGCAAAGCCGGGCCGCTGACGCTGGGCGTGATGGTGCTGTGCATTGCGGTCTATATCCTGATGCAGGCGCTGGGCGACGACACGGTGATGTACTGGCTCTCCTGGCCGCAAAACAGCAGCCAGTACCTGCAGCTGTGGCGCTGGGTCAGCCACGCTTTCCTGCATTTCTCCCTGCTGCATATCACCTTTAACCTGCTGTGGTGGTGGTATCTCGGCGGCCCGCTGGAAAAACGCCTCGGCGCCGGCAAACTGTTCGTGCTGGCGGTGGTCTCGGCCTTCTTCAGCGGCTGGGCGCAGTCACTGTTTAGCGGTGCCCTGTTCGGCGGCCTGTCAGGCGTGGTCTACGCGCTGATGGGTTACTGCTGGCTCAGCGGTGAAAGAGCGCCGGAACGCGGCCTGATGCTGCCGCGCGGCCTGATGGTGTTTTCAGTTCTGTGGCTGGTGGCGGGATATTTCGATATTTTAGGAATGTCGATCGCTAACGCGGCACACGTGGCCGGTTTAGTGTTAGGGTTATTGATGGCATTTTGGGACACGCGTCATCGCGCGCACAACGAACAATAACAGCCAGGTACAAGCCAGGCGTTTTAGGGGATTACCGTGAAGCAAACACAGCGTCATGACGCTATTATCGAGCTGGTGCGCCTGCAGGGTTATGTCAGTACGGAAGAACTGGTCGAACATTTTGACGTTAGTCCGCAAACGATTCGCCGTGATTTGAATGACCTGGCCGATCAGAACAAAATCCAACGCCACCATGGTGGGGCAGCCTTGCCTTCCAGTTCGGTCAACGCCGCATACAACGATCGTAAAGTGATGTGGTCGGAACAGAAAGCGCGTATCGCCCAACGTGTCGCCAGCCAGATCCCGGACGGGGCCACGCTGTTTATCGATATCGGTACCACACCGGAAGCGGTCGCCCATGCGCTGATGAACCACAAGAACCTGCGCGTGGTGACCAATAACCTGAACGTCGCCACCCTGCTGACCGCCAAAGAAGACTTTCGTCTGATCCTGGCCGGCGGTGAAGTCCGCACCCGCGATGGCGGTATCATGGGTGAGGCCACACTGGACTTTATCTCCCAGTTCCGCCTCGATTACGGCATTCTGGGCATCAGCGGCATCGATATGGATGGTTCGCTGCTCGAATTCGACTATCACGAAGTGCGCACCAAACGCGCAATTATCGAAAACTCACGCTGTGTGATGCTGGTTACCGACCATTCCAAATTCGGCCGCAACGCGATGGTAAACCTCGGTAATATGAACCTGATCGATTACCTGTTTACCGACCAACTGCCGCCACCGAGCGTGATGAAAATCATCGAACAATACGACGTACAGCTCGAGCTTTGCTAAGTCTTTCCCACCGCTGTTAAACCCAATGGCGCCGCCCATTGCGCCCTTCATGCCTGCCATTTTATTACGGGGTTCAGCCTGCTGAACCCCGTAATTCCTGACGCCAATACCCCTTCTTTTTGTATAACTACTATCATCAAACTGTTACCTCTATCACGCCTAAATGTTTTTGTTTGGTTAAGTCTTGGCTTGTTTGTTGGTTTTTGATTACAATCATGAGCGAAAACGAACATGAAAGAGCTATTTCGAACATCTGGAGGAAGTTGACGTGGAAACCAAAGACTTGATCGTTATCGGTGGCGGCATCAACGGTGCCGGCATCGCGGCCGATGCTGCCGGGCGCGGGCTGTCCGTTCTGCTACTGGAAGCGCAAGACTTGGCCTGTGCTACGTCTTCCGCCAGTTCCAAACTGATCCACGGTGGCCTGCGCTACCTGGAACACTACGAATTCCGTCTGGTGAGCGAAGCGCTGGCCGAACGTGAAGTGCTGCTGAGACTGGCACCACACATTGCCTTCCCTATGCGCTTCCGCCTGCCGCATCAGCCGCACCTGCGCCCGGCCTGGATGATCCGTATCGGCCTGTTCCTGTACGATCACCTGGGCAAACGCACCAGCCTGCCAGGCAGCAAGGGCTTGCGCTTTGGACCAGAATCGGTGCTGAAGCCTGAGTTAAAGCGCGGTTTCGAATATTCTGACTGCTGGGTCGACGATGCTCGCCTGGTGGTACTGAACGCTCAGGAAGTAGAGAAACGCGGTGGCGAAGTGCGCACCCGCACCAAAGTGACCCGCGCATGGCGTGAAAACGGCCTGTGGATGGTGGAAGCCGTCGACGTCGACAGCGGCAAAACCTTTACCTGGCGCGCCAAGGGCCTGGTGAACGCTACTGGCCCGTGGGTGAAACATTTCTTCGACGACGGCCTGAAGCTGAAATCTCCTTATGGTATTCGCCTGATCAAGGGCAGCCACATCGTGGTGCCGCGAGCACACGATCAGCCGCAATCCTATATTCTGCAGAACGAAGACCACCGTATCGTCTTCGTGATCCCATGGAATGACGAATTCTCGATCATCGGCACCACCGACGTGGAGTATCACGGCGATCCGAAAGACGTGAAGATCGACGATAACGAAATCAACTACCTGCTGAAAGTGTATAACGATCACTTCAAGAAGCAGTTGGGCCGCGACGATATCGTCTGGACTTACTCTGGTGTGCGTCCGCTGTGCGACGATGAGTCAGACTCACCGCAGGCGGTAACCCGTGACTACACGCTGGACGTACATGACGAACAGGGCAAAGCGCCGCTGCTGTCAGTGTTCGGCGGCAAGCTGACCACCTACCGCAAGCTGGCTGAGCATGCGATGGAAAAACTGGCGCATTACTACCCTGGCTGCGGCCCGGCGTGGACCAAAAACGGTTCGCTGCCAGGTGGCGACATCGGTGGCGATCGCGATAGCTACGCCGCAAAACTGCGCCGTGAGCACAGTTGGTTGCCGGAGTCCCTGGCACGCCGCTTTGCACGCACCTACGGCAGCCACAGCGAGCTGATCCTGGCCAATGCCAATAGCCTCAGCGACCTGGGCGAAGATTTCGGTCATGGCCTGCATGAAGCCGAGTTGCGCTACCTGATCGACAAAGAGTGGGTAGTGGAGTTGGATGACGCGATTTGGCGCCGTACCAAGCTGGGCATGTGGTTGGACGAGGCGCAGCAGGCACGGGTGAAAACCTGGCTGGCAGAACACGTGAAAGCGAAGACCTTGTCTCTGGCATCGTAACTCGCCAAACGTAAAAAGGGCCGGATATCCGGCCCTTTTGCATTTACAGCTTGATAGGTTTGATGTGCCAGATTTCGTCCGCATACTCCTGAATGGTGCGGTCGGAAGAGAAGTACCCCATGTTGGCGATATTCAATATTGCCCGCCGCGTCCAGTCATCCTGATTACGATACACCTCATCCACCTTGTCCTGCGTATCCACATAGCTGCGGTAATCCGCCAGCAGTTGGTAGTGATCGCCCAGGTTAACCAGTGAATCAAACAGGTTGCTGTAGCGTTTTGGCTCCTCAGGACTGAAAACCCCGGTGGCGATCTGGGTCAGCGCCTGATGCAACTCGGGATCCTGCTCATAGTAAAGATGCGGGTTGTAACCGTTGCGTCGCAGCTCTTCTACCTGCTCGGCGGTATTACCGAAGATAAAGATGTTCTCCTCCCCCACGTGCTCCAGCATCTCGACGTTGGCACCGTCCAGCGTGCCGATGGTCAGCGCACCGTTAAGAGCAAACTTCATGTTACTGGTGCCGGACGCCTCGGTGCCCGCCAGTGAGATCTGCTCAGAAAGATCCGCCGCCGGAATGATCATCTGCGCCAGACTGACACCGTAGTTCGGGATAAACACCACTTTCAGTTGCGTATGCACTCGCGGATCGTTGTTGATCACCTTGGCGACATCGTTGATCAAGCGGATGATCTGCTTGGCGGCGTAATAAGCCGAGGCCGCCTTGCCGGCAAAGATCACCACCCTTGGCACCCGCTCGGTTTCCGGATCCTGCAGCAGACGGTTATACAGCGTGATCACGTGCAGTACGTTGAGCAACTGCCGTTTGTACTCGTGGATACGCTTGATCTGTACGTCGAACAGCGCGTCCGGGTTGACCACCACATTCAGCGTTTTGGCGATGTAGGTAGCCAGTCGCTCCTTGTTCTGCCGTTTGGCGGCCTGCACCGCCTGCAAGAAGCTCGGGTAATCGACATTGGCCTTGATCTCGCTCAGTTGACTGAGATCGGTGCGCCAGGTCTGTCCGATGCTGTCATCCAGCACGGCGGAGAGCGGCCGGTTAGCCAGTCCCAGCCAGCGGCGCGGCGTCACCCCGTTGGTTTTATTGCAGAAGCGATCGGGGTAAATATGGGCGAAATCGGCAAACAGCGATTGCACCATCAGCTCGGAATGCAACGCGGAAACGCCATTAACCTTGTGGCTGGCTACCACTGCCAGCCAGGCCATGCGCACCCGACGGCCATTGGTTTCATCAATGATCGACACTCGCGCCAGCAGGTCGTTATCGCCCGGCGCGACCTCTTGTACGTGCTTGAGGAAGTGATCGTTGATCTCGAAAATCAGCTGCAGGTGACGCGGCAGGATCCGGCCGATCATATCCAGCGGCCAGGTTTCCAGCGCTTCGCTCATCAGCGTGTGGTTGGTGTAGGAGAACACCTGCTCCACCACCGCCCAGGCATCCAGCCAGCTGAATTTATGCTCGTCGATTAAGCGGTGCATCAGTTCCGGGATCGACAGCACCGGGTGGGTGTCATTCAGGTGAATGGCAATCTTGTCCACCAGGTTGTCGAAGGTCTTATGCATCGTCCAGTGGCGGTTGAGGATATCCTGCACCGTGGCCGACACCAGGAAATACTCCTGCCGCAGGCGAAGTTCGCGCCCGGAAGAAGTTGAGTCATCCGGGTACAGCACGCGCGAAACGTTTTCAGAGTGGTTTTTATCCTCAACGGCCGCAAAGTAATCGCCCTGGTTGAATTTGCCCAGGTTGATCTCATTACTGGCCTGGGCGCTCCACAACCGCAGCGTGTTGGTGGCGTCGGTATCAAAACCAGGGATCACCTGATCGTAAGCGGTGGCAATGATCTCTTCGGTTTCTACCCAGCGCGCCTTGGCGCCTTCCTGTTGGATCCGTCCGCCAAAACGCACCTTATAACGGGTGTTGTGGCGCGGGAACTCCCACGGGTTGCCATATTCCAGCCAGTAGTCTGGTGACTCCATCTGCTGACCGTTGACGATATTTTGTTTGAACATGCCGTATTCGTAGCGAATGCCGTAACCACGACCCGGCAGCGCCAGCGTCGCCAGTGAATCAAGGAAACAGGCTGCCAGTCGCCCCAGGCCGCCGTTACCCAACCCCGGATCGTTCTCTTCCTCCAGCAATTCAGCCAGGCTCATGCCCATCTCATTCAACGCGTCGTCGATATCCTGATAAATTCCCATCGACAGTAAGGCGTTGGACAGCGTACGACCGATCAGGAACTCCATCGACAGGTAATATACCTGGCGCACATCCTGTGAAAGTTGCGCACGGTTAGAACGCAGCCAGCGCTCCACCATACGGTCGCGTACCGCAAACAGCACGGCGTTCAGCCAGTCATGCTCGGTAGCGATAGCCGGGTCCTTGCCGACAATAAACATCAATTTATAGGCGATGGAGTGTTTCAGCGCTTCAACACTGACCGTGGGTGAGGTGTAACTAATCGGTAACGTCATAGTTTTTCGATCCCAAGTGCGTGATTGCCCGTCGCCTTTCAAGCCGCAGCCTTGTTACCTGCAGCTTGAAATTCATAGGGCATAACAATAGTTACGATAAGCGTTGATAAAGCGACAGATATTCCTGTGCCGCGACCTGCCAGCCAAAATCCACGTTCATGGCGTGGCGCTGGACGTGACGCCAATGCTTAGGTCTGCTCCACAGCACCATGGCACGCCGGATGGCGTTACCCAGTGCGGCGGCGTCACAATCATCAAAGACAAATCCGCTGGCGCTGCCGTCGGCCAGATTCTCCAGCGCGCAGTCCACCACCGTGTCCGCCAACCCACCGGTGCGGCGCACCAGCGGCAGCGTGCCGTATTTCAGGCCATAAAGTTGGGTCAGCCCGCAGGGTTCAAAGCGGCTCGGTACCATAATCACATCCGCCCCGCCGATAATGCGGTGGGAGAAAGCCTCGTGGTAACCAATCTGCACGCCAACCTGTTCCGGATAGTCGGCGGCCGCGGCCAGAAACGCCTGCTGCAGCACCGCATCGCCGGCCCCTAGCAGCGCCAGTTGGCCGCCCTGCTCCAGCAGCGCCGGCAGCGCTTCCAGCACCAAGTCCAGACCTTTCTGGTGGGTCAGACGGCTGACTACCGCAAACACCGGCAGCGACTCATCGACCTTCAGCCCCATGGCTTTTTGCAGGTGCAGCTTGTTCTTGGCCTTGCTCTTCAGATCGTCCGCGTCATAACGGGCGGTCAGGCGCGGATCGTGGGACGGATCCCAAATTTTGTCATCCACACCGTTAAGAATGCCGCTCAACCGCCCCTGCCGCTGGCGTTCCTGCAACAGCCCTTCCATGCCGTAACCAAACTCCGGCCGGGTGATCTCACGTGCATAGGTCGGGCTGACGGCGGTGATATGGTCGGCGTAGAACAAACCGGCTTTCAGGAATGACATCTGGCCGTGAAACTCCAGGCCATAAATGTTGTAGAACGACGGCGGCAACCAGAGTTCCGGCACGTGATGGGGGGAAAACAACCCCTGATAGGCCAGGTTGTGCACGGTAAAAATGGAGCGCGCCGGATGGCCATTGGCCGCCAGATAGGCGCAGGCCAGCCCGGCGTGCCAGTCATGGGCGTGCACCACCTGCGGTCGCCAGTAGCGATCCAGCCCTTTGGCCAGCTCACAGGCCATCCAGCCCAGCAGGGCAAAGCGTCGGTGGTTATCGGAATAGGCATTCATCGACTGGTCGTGGTACGGGCTACCCGGTCGATCGTACAACCAAGGGGCATCGATCAGGTAGATGCCCACGCCGTGATAGGTACCGTAACGCAGACCAACCCGGCCGGCGAACGAATCGATTTCCGCCACCAGCACAGAGTCCGGTATGCCGTTGCGCACGTCAGGAAAAGCGGGCAATAGCACCCGAACATCGCCGCCTTCGGCGATCTGAGCTGCCGGTAATGCGCCAACCACGTCTGCGAGCCCCCCGGTTTTCAGCAGGGGGAACATTTCAGAACATACGTGTAAAACCTGCATTATCACTCCTGAGAATCGGCAAATTAACTCTGGAAAAGCAGGCTTGCCGCTGTTGTTAATCCCGCGTTGTGCAAGCCATCAGTCAGTCCGTTTATATGGCGGCAGGCTATCTTTCTGCCGGATACCTTAACTCACAACTTTGACAACATTTCGCGCGTGACCAACACAATGCCGCCTTCCGAACGATAAAAGCGTTTGCTGTCCTCATCGGCGTTTTCGCCAATCACCATCCCCTCGGGGATATGGCAGGCGCGGTCGATGATGCAGCGTCGCAGGCGGCAGGAGCGGCCGACGTTAACGTCCGGCAGCAATACAGTAGAGTCGATGGTACAGAACGAGTTCACCCGTACTCTTGGGAACAGCACCGAATGCACCACTACCGAACCGGAGACAATACAGCCGCCGGACACCAGCGAGTTCATGGTCATGCCGTGGCTGCCGGAGCGGTCCTGTACGAACTTGGCCGGCGGCAGCGGCTCCATATGGGTACGGATCGGCCAGGCGCGGTCATACATATCCAGCTCCGGCGTCACCGAAGCCAGATCGAGGTTGGCACGCCAGTAAGCTTCCAGCGTCCCCACGTCGCGCCAATATGGCGGCAGCTCGGGGTTGGAGGTCACACAGGACAGTGTGAACGGATGCGCCCAGGCCGCTTTCTGCGCGGTGATTTTCGGGATCAGATCCTTGCCGAAGTCATGAGTTGAACCCGGCGTCGACATGTCCTCTTCCAATAGTTTGAACAGGTAGTCGGCGTTAAAGATGTAGATCCCCATGCTGGCCAGCGACATCTCCGGGTTGCCCGGCATCGGCGGTGGATTGCTGGGTTTTTCCAGGAACTCAAGGATCAGATCGTTCTCGTCCACTTCCATCACGCCAAACTCGCTGGCCTCATCACGCGCTACCGGCAAGCAGGCAACGGTACACTGCGCCCCCTTTTCCACGTGGTCGATCAGCATGCGCGAGTAATCCATCTTGTAGATATGATCACCCGCCAGGATCACTACGTATTCGGCCTCATAACGGCGAATGATGTCCAGGTTCTGGTACACCGCATCCGCCGTGCCCTTGTACCAGTGTTCGGTACTGAGGCGTTGCTGGGCCGGCAGCAGATCGACAAATTCGTTCATCTCTTCGTTGAGGAACGACCAGCCACGCTGAATATGCTGCACCAGGGTATGAGACTGATATTGGGTGATCACACCGATACGGCGGATCCCCGAGTTCAGGCAGTTCGACAGGGCAAAATCAATGATGCGGAATTTACCGCCAAAGTGGACGGCCGGCTTGGCACGGGTTGAGGTTAAATCTTTCAAACGCGAACCGCGGCCACCGGCCAAAATCAGGGCGACGGACTTAATCGGCAGTTGGCGTGCCAACATCAGGGGGTCTTTATTTTCAAACCTAACCATAGCTGACTCCTTTTATTTTTTCTTTACCAGCACGCAAATCGAGTGCGCAGCCTGGTTCCAGGCGGGTAAAACCGCCCGCGAATCTTCCTGAGTAAAGGGGGCGACAAGCTGCCAATCGCCGGTGGGCAACGTCATCTCCACCGCCTGCTGCGTGGCATTCACCACCACCAGCCAGCGTTGCGACAGGAGGATCTGCAATTGCAGTGCACCCTGCTCCCACTGTTGCGCACTGGGGGGTTGCCCCTGCACGTTCAGCCACTGCACGTTACCGTCGCCCTCCAGCCACCAGCGGTCATGCTGCAGGGCGGGAATTTGTTGGCGCAGGTGGATCAGTGCGGCGGTGTAAGCGGTGAGTGAGTCATCCGCCGTGGCCCAATCGAGCCAGGTGATAGCGTTGTCCTGACAATAGGCATTGTTGTTGCCCTGCTGGCTGTGTCCATGCTCATCGCCGGCCAGCAGCATCGGCGTACCCTGGGACAGCAACAGCGTGGCAAGCAGCACCTGCCGGCTGGCCCTACGGCGTTGCACAATGGCGTCGTCGGCAATCGGGCCTTCAACACCGTGGTTATTGCTAAAGTTACGGTCGCTGCCGTCACGGTTACCTTCACCGTTCAGTTGGTTGTGCTTGCGGTTAAAACTGACCAGATCCTGCAGGGTAAAGCCGTCATGAGCAGTCAGCATATTGATGCTGGCGTACGGCGCACGCCCGCGTTGGTTGAACAGGTCGCTGGAAGCGGCAAAACGTTGGGCGAACTGGCCCAGCGAGATATCGCCCTGCAGCCAGAAGCGGCGCATATCGTCCCGGTAATGGTCGTTCCACTCGGCAAAGCGGCCGGGAAACTCCCCCACCTGATAGCCACCGGGGCCAATATCCCAGGGTTCGGCGATCAGCTTACAGCGTGACAGCAGGTCGTCCGCCAGCATCGCCTGGAACAGCGGCGCGTCACGATCGAACGCCGGCGTGCGACCGAGCACGCTGCCCAGATCAAAGCGGAAGCCGTCTACATGACATTCCCCCACCCAGAAACGCAGGCAATCCATCACCCAGGCCACGCCCGGTGGCTGATCCAACCGCAGCGTGTTGCCGCAGCCGGTATCGTTCACGTAGCCACCCTCGGGCGTGAGCCAGTAATAACCCGGGTTATCGATCCCTCGCAGCGACAACGTCGGCCCGTCCATGTCCAGTTCGGCGCTGTGGTTGAACACTACGTCGAGGATCACTTCAATCCCGGCCTTATGCAGTGCCTTCACCGCATCGCGGAATTCACGCAACGGCGTCATATCAGTGCGCAGGCTGGAGTAGCGGTTATCCGGCGCATAATGCGCCAGCACGTTATAGCCCCAGTAGTTAATCAACCCCAGGCGCTGCAAGCGCGGCTCGGAGCTGTGTTGCTGCACCGGCAGCAGTTCCAGCGCGGTAATGCCAAGACGTTTGAAGTAGGCGATCATCACCGGATGACCCAGCGCGGCGAAACTGCCACGCAGCACCTGCGGGATATCCGGGTGTTGCAGGGTCAGGCCGCGCACATGCGCTTCGTAGATCACCGTTTTGCCCCACGGCGTCGCCGGTGGGCAATCATCCTGCCAGTCATAGGCTTCGTCGATCACCACGCACTTGGGCATCAGCTCCGCGCTGTCTTGCGTGTCCGGTTGGTCATAACCACCATGCAAATAGGGATCATCGGCCACCGGCCCCTCAACCGCACGGGCGGCGGGATCCAACAGCAGCTTATTGGGGTTAAAACGCAGCCCATGTGCAGGATCAAACGGGCCATGCACCCGGAAACCATAACGCTGGCCCGGTTTACCGCCCGGCAGATAACCGTGCCAAACATCACCGCTGCGCGCCGCCAGCGGCAGGCGCTCTTCGCGCTGTTGTTCGTCAAACAGGCACAGTTCCACCCCGGTAGCATGGGCGGAATACAGGCTAAAGTTGATGCCGTTACCGTCATAATGCGCCCCGAGAGGCGCGGCGATGCCGGACGTCAGCTCAGTCATTGCACCTCCCGCAGCAGGTAGATGGTCGCCAACGGCGGTACGGTGACGCTAATCGAATGCTCGCGGCCATGGTTGCCTATCTGCTCGGACACCACGCGGCCCTGGTTACCGGTATTGCTGCCGTGATAGTGGTGCGAGTCGGTATTGAGAATTTCCCGGTACTCGCCGGGGCGGGAAATACCGATGCGATAGTGGTGGCGCGGCACCGGGGTAAAGTTGCTGACGGCAATCAGCTCATTGCCGTGCGCATCATAGCGGGCAAAGGCAAACACCGAGTTGTCGTGGTCGTCCACCACCAGCCACTCAAAACCGTCCGGGCGATAGTCACGCTCATACAACGGTGCCTGCTGCTGATAGCAATGGTTAAGATCGCGCACCAGTCGCTGCACGCCGTGGTGCCAGTTATCCAGCCCTTCCAGCAGATGCCAGTCGAGGCTACTGTCGAAGTTCCATTCGCGCCCCTGGGCGAACTCGCAACCCATAAACAGCAGCTTCTTGCCTGGGTGCGCCCACATAAAACCGTAGTAGGCACGCAGATTGGCGAACTTCTGCCAGGCATCGCCAGGCATGCGGTCGAGAATCGATTTCTTGCCGTGCACCACTTCGTCATGGGAAATCGGCAGCACGAAGTTCTCGGTGTAGGCGTACAGCATGCCGAAGGTCATCTGATTGTGATGATACTTGCGGTGCACCGGGTCGCATTGCATGTAGTTGAGCGTGTCGTGCATCCAGCCCAGATTCCATTTGTAGTGGAACCCCAGGCCATTGGACTCCGGTGGCAGCGTCACCCCCGGGTAATCGGTGGATTCTTCCGCCAACGTCACCGCACCGGGCCGCTCTTTGCCGACGCTGTGGTTGGTGTAACGCAGGAAGGCAATGGCCTCCAGATTCTCGTTGCCGCCGTAGTAATTCGGCACCCATTCACCGTCGGCACGGCTGTAGTCGCGGTAAATCATCGAGGCCACCGCGTCGACACGCAGCGCGTCAATGCCATAGCGCTCCAGCCAGTAAAGGGCGTTGCCCGCCAGATAGTTACGCACCTCATGGCGGCCATAGTTGTAGATCAGGGTATTCCAGTCCTGATGGAAGCCTTCACGCGGGTCGGCGTATTCATACAACGCAGTGCCGTCGAAATTCGCCAGACCATAGGCATCGCTGGGGAAATGCCCAGGCACCCAGTCCAGGATCACGTTGATGCCCGCCCGGTGCGCCGCCGCGACAAAATCTTTGAAGTCGGCCGGGGTGCCGAAGCGCCGGGTCGGGGCGTACAGTCCTAACGGCTGATAACCCCAGCTTCCGTCAAACGGATGCTCGTTAATCGGCAGCAGCTCGATATGGGTGAAGCCCATGTCTTTCACGTAGCCAATTAACTGTTCCGCCAGTTCGCCATAGCTGAGCCAGAAATTATCGTCGGTGTGACGTCGCCACGAACCAAGGTGCACCTCGTAAATCGACATCGGTCGGTCAAAATCATTGGCACGCTGACGTTCCGGGGTGTTTGCTACCACCTCCGGCAGCGGCGTTACCAGCGACGCCGTATCCGGCCGCATTTGCGCCTCGAAGGCGTAAGGATCGGCCTTCAACTGGGTATTGCCGTAGCAGTCGATAATTTCGTATTTGTACAATTGCCCGGCTTTCACCCCCGGCAGGAACAGCTCCCAAATCCCGTTTTCACGCCGCAGGCGCATCGGGTGGCGGCGGCCGTCCCAGAAGTTGAACTCGCCCACCACCGAAACGCGTTGGGCATTCGGCGCCCAAACGGCAAAACTGACGCCTTCGACGTCATCCAGCGTGGTGAGGTGGGCGCCCAACCGCTCATACGGACGCAAATGGGTGCCTTCGGCCAACAGCCAACTGTCGATATCCTGCAGCAGGGTACCGAAACGGTAGGGATCTTCGACAGTCTGCTGACTATCTTGCCAGCGAACCTCAAATTGATAGCGGAACGGAGTTTTGCGACGGGGCACCGTCGCGCTGAAAAAACCGCGCGGATCATCGCAGTCAAGCTGCACCAGGTGGCGGCCGGTTTGCTGCTCCAGCAACCAGACTTCGCTGGCGTCAGGCAACAGCGCACGCACCTGCAGGCCGTTATCGGCCGCATGCATACCCAGCAGGGAAAAGGGGTCGGCAGAGTTGCCGGAGAAAAGCTGATCAATCACGTCACGATCGGGAAGTACAGGCATAGTCTTCTTCCTAAGATTAAGAGCATGATTTATAAGAGGCCGCGTAGCCCATCGCCTTTCAGGTTGCAGCTGAGTTGGCTGCACCTTGAGATCCACAGGACGTAACGCTTAATCCATAGCCGTTTTGGTTATCATGCAATTCATTCGGTATCTAAAGCGTGATTGCGGTCGGTTATTGATCAATTCTCACCTTCCCGGCCCGAATTCCGCTCTTTATGCTTATTTTTAGCGCTGGTGAAAATTTATCCGCCAGCCCTTTAAGCATAGCTAATGTCGGTTAAAAACATTGCCGCATTACCAAGGAAAATTCTTCATTAAGAAAACTGCCAGCCTGACAGCGTCTTTGCGCTGCTGCCCGCATGGAGGAGTGCTGATGACCTGTGCCCTTTCTCTGGTTGGCAGCCAGTTAGTCCATAACGCGCCGAAACGGGGAAAACGGAAGAAAATAAGGCTTTTGGGGGCTGAAAGAGCTCAGCCCCCGGGAAGTACGGTTCAGGTTTACAGCAGGATACGCAGCATGCGGCGCAGCGGCTCGGCCGCACCCCACAGCAACTGGTCACCTACGGTGAACGCAGACAGATATTCCGGCCCCATATTCAGCTTGCGCAGGCGACCGACCGGCGTATTCAGCGTCCCGGTAACCGCTGCCGGCGTCAGTTCACGCATGGTCAGCTCACGGTCGTTCGGGATCACCCGCACCCAGTCATTGTGGGTCGCCAGCATCTGTTCGATTTCCGGCAGTGGGACGTCTTTTTTCAACTTCAGGGTAAACGCCTGACTATGGCAGCGCAGCGCGCCGACGCGCACGCACAAGCCGTCGACCGGGATCACCAAGCCGCTGTTGAGGATTTTGTTGGTTTCCGCCTGGCCTTTCCACTCTTCACGGCTCTGGCCGTTATCGAGCTGCTTGTCGATCCACGGGATCAGGCTGCCGGCCAATGGCACACCAAAGTTATCGGTCGGCAGTTTGCCGCTACGGGTGGCCGCAGTGACTTTACGTTCGATGTCCAGGATCGCCGAAGCCGGATCCTGCAGCTCTTTCGCCACGTCGGCGTGCAGCATGCCCATTTGGGTCAGCAGTTCACGCATGTGTCGTGCGCCGCCGCCGGAAGCCGCCTGATAGGTCGCCACAGACGCCCACTCCACCAGATCATTGGCAAACAGACCGCCCAACGACATCAGCATCAGGCTGACGGTGCAGTTGCCGCCGACAAAGGTCTTGATGCCTTTATCCAGGCCCTGCTGGATCAGCGCACGGTTGACCGGATCCAGGATGATAATCGCGTCATCCTGCATACGCAGAGAAGAAGCGGCGTCGATCCAGTACCCCTGCCAGCCGCTTTCACGCAGCTTCGGGTAAATTTCGTTGGTATAATCGCCGCCCTGGCAGGTAATAATAATGTCGAGCGCGCTCAGTGCATCAACATCGTAGGCATCCTGCAGCGTGCCCTGCTGGCCGCCGAAGCTTGGCGCCGCTAAGCCGTGTTGCGAGGTGGAGAAAAAGACCGGGCGGATGGCGTCAAAATCGCGCTCTTCCGTCATGCGTTGCATGAGTACGGAGCCGACCATTCCGCGCCAACCGATGAAACCAACGTTTTTCATAATGACTGTCCTGCCTTGGAGGATGACTGCTATAAGTTGTGTGCAATATCTCCCCACCTTACAAAATGTCGGCGCAGGCGCAAAGTGAATTTATTCGATGGGAGAGCGATTCTCAGCAATCCTTCTTATATACCTGAGAGATGAGCCAACGGGTCGCCTGGCTGTAACTTGAAAGCCATAGGGTATAGGTTATTAAGCGGTCGGGATGGCCGACGCGTTTTTCAGATTCAGAGGTAATGATGATAGAGATGGTTTCGGTCACGGTATTGCTGTTTTTAATCATGGATCCACTGGGCAACTTGCCGATTTTTATGTCGGTACTCAAGCACCTGGAGCCGCGCCGCCGCCGGGTGGTGCTGATCCGCGAACTGCTGATCGCCCTACTGTTGATGCTGATTTTCTTGTTTGCCGGTGAGAAAATTCTGGCGTTCCTTAACCTGCGCACCGAGACCGTGTCGATTTCCGGTGGGATCATTCTGTTCCTGATCGCCATCAAGATGATTTTCCCTTCGCAGGAAGGTGACAGTAGCGGGCTTTCCGCCGGTGAAGAACCCTTCCTGGTCCCGCTGGCCATCCCGTTGGTCGCCGGCCCTTCGATTCTGGCCTCGCTGATGCTGCTTTCGCACCAGTATCCAAACCAGATTTCATATCTGGTGGTGGCACTGCTGATTGCCTGGGGGATTTCCGCCGCCATTCTGCTGATGTCGAACCTGTTCCTGCGCCTGCTGGGTAGCAAAGGCGTGAGCGCGCTGGAGAGGCTGATGGGACTGATTCTGGTGATGCTGTCTACCCAGATGTTCCTGGATGGTGTGCGCGCTTACATGAAGTTGTAGTTAATCTCCGGGCGCCTGTTCGGCGCCAAGAGGTCGCGGTAGCCCGGGTTACTGGGCTGCAACGCGCCGAATATAAGCCAGGGTATCTGCCACCACGCCGTCCAGCGGCTGGTCAATCTCGATCGCCTGCACGTCCGTCTCCTGCGCACCCGGCTCTTCCAGGGTAGCGAATTGGGAAACCAGCATCTGTGGCTTGAAGAAATGGCCCTTGCGCTGCTTCAAACGCTCTTCAATTACCGCCTTGTCACCTTTCAGATAGATGAAATGCAGATTGCGATTGCCTTCACGCAGACGGTCACGATAGCTTTTTTTAAGCGCCGAACACACCAACAAAGAAACGTCGTTGGTGCGTTCCATAGCAAAGATGGCGTCATTCAACGCCGCCAACCACGGAGCACGATCGTTATCGTCCAACGCATGCCCGGCGGCCATTTTATTAATATTGGCACGCGGATGCAGGTAGTCACCGTCCAGCATCGCAGCACTGGCTTCATGGGCAACAGCGCTGGCCACCGCGGACTTACCGCTGCCTGAAACGCCCATCAAAATAAATACGTGGTGCTGTGGATTACTCATATTTCATGCCCTTATGGAGTCAGATGACGCTGACAGCGTCATCAAAAGCGCCCCAAACTCAAAATGGTTTCCGGCACCGCCCTGGGCACCGGAAACCTCACTATACCCAACAAATTTATACGACCGTCTTATACGACCGTCGCCAGCAGCAGACAGCCCACCAAACCACAGACTGAAATGATGGTTTCCAGCACCGACCAGGACTTGATGGTTTCCATTATGCTCAGGTTGAAATACTCCTTGAACAACCAGAAACCCGGGTCGTTGACGTGAGAGAAAATCACGCTGCCGGAGCCGACCGCAATCACCATCAGTTCCGGGCTGACGCCGGTAGTGGCGATCAGCGGAGCTACGATGCCCCCCGCGGTGATTGCCGCCACGGTAGCCGAGCCCAACGCCAGACGCAGCGCGGCAGCAATCGACCATGCCATCAGAATTGGCGAGACGTTACTGCCTTCCATCAGCGCGGCAATGTATTTCTCTACGCCACTGTCGACCAGCACCTGCTTGAACGCACCGCCACCGCCGATGATCAACAGCATCATGGCGATAATTTTGATTGAGTCGGTGATGGTCCCCATCACTTCATCCATGGTACGGCCACGGTTCAGACCAAAGGTAAAGATGGCGATCAGCACCGCAATCAGCGTTGCCATCACCGGATCACCGAAGAACTCGGCAAAGCGCAGTACGCTGTGGCCCTTCGGCAGCACCATTTCGGCTACTGCACGCAGTGCCATCAGGATCACCGGCACCAGAGAAGTCGCAACGCTGATACCAAAGCTTGGCATTTCCGCTTCGGTGAAGATTTTTGGGTTATACAGGCCTTCCGGTACCGGCTTATCGATGCCTTTCAGGAAGCGAGCGTAAACCGGGCCGGCCAGGATCACCGTTGGAATAGCCAACAGCGTGCCGTACAGCAGGGTTTTGCCCATATCGGCATGGAAAATGGTGGCAATCGCCGTTGGGCCAGGGTGCGGCGGCAGGAAACCGTGGGTGACCGACAGCGCAGCCGCCATCGGCACACCGACATACAGCAATGGCACGCGGGCAGAAGCGGCGATACTGAATACCAGCGGCAACAGCAGCACAAAGCCGACTTCATAGAACAGGGCAAAGCCGACGGTAAAACCGGTCAGCACCACTGCCCACTGAATGTGTTTCTTACCGAACTTTTCGATAAGCGTAGTGGCGATGCGCTGGGCACCACCGCAGTCCGCCAGCAGCTTGCCGAGCATGGCACCGAAGCCCATGATCAGCGCCAGGCTGCCCAGCGTGCCGCCAACGCCGGCCTTGATGGAGCCGATCACTTTATCGACTGGCATACCCTGGGTGATACCGACCGCCAGAGCAACCAGAATCAGAGAGATAAAGCCGTTCAGCTTAAAGCGAATCATCAGCAGCAGCAGCAGCGCTACGCCGCCTGCAACAATCACTAATGGCATAATTTTTCTCCAACCTTTTTATCGCAGACCTCTTTACGATAGGCCGTAAAGCGCGCGTTTGTTTTATTTTTAGGCTCTTCCCGGTGTTAGAAGACGAGCTGTAGGTGGTGCTGAGGCAAAGGTTCTATCTCGATCAATATCACCGCTCGCTCATTGTTACCGGTATCATGATACCGGTAACAACCCGATCGCCGGAACCGGGTAACGGGCTAAAATTCGCGTTCTGGGATAGAGATCAAACTTATGGGGGTAACAGGCGACAAGCTTACAGAGGGGAATGAAAACGCGCCGGACGGCGCGGTTGCAGAATTAAAATTGCTCAAACAAAGGCTTAAAACCGATCAGATGCTGCCACCGGGGATCACGGTGAAACCGACGTCAACCATACGTGGGCTGACCGTTTCACCCCGCAGTCGGGCCAAGAGACGTTCGGCGCCGATTTGCCCCATGCGTTCACGCGGCGTCAACACGCTCGCCAGCTTCGGCACCATCACCTGGCCGATATCGTGGCCGTGGAAACCGGCAATTGCCATATCTTTAGGGATCGACAACCCCTGCCGCTGACACTCGAAGGTCGCCCCGATGGCCAGGTCATCGTTGGTGCAGAAAATACTGTCAATTTGCGGGTAGTCGCGCTGCGCCTGACGCAGTAACTCCCCCCCGGCGGAATAGGACGACGAACGCGCAGTCATCACGCTGTACGGCTGCAGGCCAGATTCACGCATCGCCTGCTCGTAGCCCTGCTGTTTGATAATGGTACGCTCATCCTGACGCGCGCCAAAATACACCACGTGGCGATGACCATGCGCAATGATTTGCTGGGTCATCTGGCGCGCCGCTTCAAAGTTATTGAAGCCGACCGCCAGATCGATGCACGGCGAAACGCAGTCCATCAGTTCCACTACCGGGATCCCCGCCACCTCGATCATCTTCATGGTGCGCGCCGTATGGTGGCGTTCAGACAGGATCAGGCCATCAATATTGTAAGACAGCAGCGAGGTCAGCCGCTGTTCTTCACGCTCCGGCAAATAACCGTAGTGCGCCAGCATGGTCTGGTAATTGTGCGCATCCGTGACGCTCTCAATGCCGCGCAACACTTCGGCAAACACCTGGTTGGTCAACGACGGCAGCAAGACGCCAATGGCGCGACTGGTGGAGTTGGAAAGGATATCCGGCGCACGGTTGGGAATGTAGCCCAGCTCATCAAGCGCGACGGCAATTTTTTGCTGCAAGACGGCAGAAACCTGATCGGGATTACGCAGATAACGGCTCACCGTCATCTTGGTCACGCCAACCTTGTCTGCAACATCTTGGAGTACCGGCCGTTTTTTCTTCATTATCAATGAACTGGCTAACCGTGAATGGGCGCTCATTTTAGCAAAAAAAAACCGGGGCCGATATTGTTGGTTATGGAAGGGTACAACGTAAAAAGGGCTCACCCTGTGAGCCCTTGATATTTACCGCTTAATCAGACTGGCGGCAGATCGAACAGTAAGATTTCACTGTCTTCATCGGCTTTAATCGACAGTGCAGTTTCATCCCACACCGCGAAAGCATCGCTGGTGCCGGCCTGCTGACCATTGACCACCACCTTGCCGCGTACCACCTGAACCCATACACGGCGCCCAGCTTCAATCGGGCATTCCGCCTGCTCTTCTTTGCTCAACGCCCAACGGGACAACGTCATGTCCTGGAACACCTTCAGCGAACCCTCACGTGCATCCGGCGACAGCACCAGTTGACGGCCCTGTGGCGCATCAAACATGCGTTGCTCATAGCGCGGCTCCAACCCAACCTGATCGGGAATGATCCAAATCTGGTACAGGTGCAAAGGACGATCGCTGTTGCCGTTGTACTCGGAGTGGCGCACCCCGGTGCCGGCACTCATGATCTGGAATTCACCGGCCTGGATCTGCTCTTTGTTACCCATGCTGTCCTGATGTTCTACCGTGCCGCTCAGCACGTAGGTCAGGATTTCCATGTCTTTATGCGGATGGGTGCCGAACCCCTGCCCTGCATCGATCATATCTTCGTTGATCACCCGCAGCGCCGAAAAGCCCATAAAATCAGGGTCGTGATAGTTGGCGAATGAGAAGGTGTGCCAGCTATCCAGCCAACCATGATTGGCATGACCACGATCTTCTGCCTTACGTAAGTAAATCATATTCAACTCTCCTCAATGTTTTTTACAGTCTAGTCCTGACAGCAGAATATGAAAGCGCAAAAAACTCTTCGCTCTGTTCAAAAAATTAGATGGAGTTTTGAAGCGATTAACAGTGGATTTGTTGAGGACTCGCAGGGGCGGAAAACAGGCAAAAAAAAAGCCAGCACCCGAGCTGGCTAAGTAATACTTGGAAGCAATGTGAGCAATGTCGTGCCTTCGCAGCGAGGGTACCAAAGGTTGATACTCTCCCCGGAACGCATCGCAATAATAATCATTATCATTCGCACCTGTAAAGCGTTTTTTTAACCAATACGTAATAATATTGACTCGACACATTAAACGGATAAATTCAGAGGTTATTCAACCGGTAAGCCAAAGGAGCAGCGCAATGAGCGAAATAGTGGTTCGTCACGTGGAAACGGCAGATGCCCAAGCCCTTCATCAGCTTTACTCTCAGCCAAAGGCTTACCGTGACACACTGCATCTTCCGCTACCTTCAATCGAGTTGTGGCACAAGCGCCTCGCCAACCTCGAACCGGGTACCCATAACCTGGTGGCCTGTATCGACGGGCAGATCGTCGGCCAGTTAGGCCTGATGCTCAATCAGCGCGTGCGTCGTCGTCACGTGGCGAGCTTTGGCATTGGTGTCGACGACCGTCATCAGGGTAAAGGCGTCGGCAGCAGTCTGATGAAGGCGATGATCGACCTTTGTGATAATTGGGCGGCCATCGAACGCATCGAACTGACGGTGTTTACCGACAACCAGGCCGCCATTGGGCTATACCGCAAGTTCGGTTTTGAAATTGAAGGCACCAGCCGCGCCTATGCCATACGCGACGGCGAGCTGGTCGACTCCCATCACATGGCGCGTTTTCGCAGCGAACAGCAGAAAAAACCTTCATTATGAGTGAAAACAAAAGTGGAACCGGGGCGGATAACCGCCCCTTAACCGTCAGCCGCCGCACCTTTGTGCAAACGCTGGCCTGCGTAACGGGTGCTATCGGCATCCTTTCTCCCACCACCTTCCTGGGGGCCGCGATGCCAACTTCTCCTGCCGTACGTACCGGCACCCGTAACCTGATTACCGACGTGCCCGGCCTGCGGGTCGGTGTCGCCCAGGACAGCAGGGTGCGCACCGGCACCACGGTGATCTTGCCGGATCGCCCGGCGATCGCTGCAGTCGACGTGCGCGGCGGTGGCCCGGCAACCCGGGAAACCGATGCACTGGGGGAAGATAACCTGGTGCAGACCATCGATGCGTTAGTGCTGAGCGGTGGCTCGGTGTATGGCCTGGCCGCAGCCGACGGCGTGGCTGCCTGGCTGGGGCAACAAGGCAAAGGTTATGCGCTGCGCCCGGCACCGGGCGTGCCGGTTTCCCCGATAGTTCCCACCGCCTGCCTGTACGATCTCAGTAACGCGGGCAACAAAGACTGGCAGTTGAATCCACCTTATCGCCAACTGGGGATAGAAGCCGCGAGCAAGGCAGGCCATGATTTCCCACTCGGTACCGTGGGCGCAGGCTATGGCGCCATGACCGGCATGAGCAAGCTGAAAGGCGGACTGGGTTCGGCTTCGATCGTAGCGGCTAACGGCGCGACCGTCGGCGCTCTGGTGGCGGTCAACAGCCTGGGGTCGGTGGTGGCTCCCGGCACTCGTGCCTTCTGGGCCACGCCCTATGAAATCAACGGTGAGTTTGGTAACGGCGGCCCCGCAGCGCTGGCACAACTGCACGGACAGGGGGAAGACTGGATGCCGGAAGAGCCGACAGGCGGCAGAAAAAACACCACCCTGGCCTGCATCGCCACCGATTTGGCGTTGACCCGGGTTGAACTTAAACGCGTAGCGATCATGGCACAGGACGGCATGGCGCGTGCTATCCGCCCACTGCACAGCCCGTTCGACGGTGACGTGGTGTTTGCCCTATCCACCGGCCAGCGTGAAGTCGAAGGCAGCCGAGAACTGGCGGTGCTGCAAATTGGCGCACTGGCAGCGGACACCCTGGCGCGAGCGATCGCCCGTGGCGTTTACGCCGCAACCCCATGGCCCGGCGGGCAGGTCACCACCTGGAAAAGCCTCACCTGACCCCCACCAGTAATAAAAAGGGGCGCATTGATTGCTCAAGCGCCCCTCCCAGACCTCTGCCGGATTAAATGCCGGCGGTCTCTTTGATATAGCGGCGTGCCTTCACCGCATACTCAAACGGGTTGGCCAACGCCGGATCCTGCTCAGCCTCCACCACCATCCAGCCTTTGTAACCGCGCTCATCCAGCAGTTTAAATACCGGCAGGAAGTCGATCACCCCGTCCCCTGGCACGGTGAAGGTGCCTTTCTTCACGCCATCGAGGAAGCTCAGTTTGTTGGCCTTCACTTCTGCTACCACTTCGTCACGCACATCCTTCAAATGCACATGGTTGATTCGCGGCAGGTATTTTTCCAGGATCGCCATCATCGCCTGTTGGCTGCCTTCGGAGTAGTAGGCATGGCCGGTATCAAACAGCAGGTAGACGTCGTCGTTCACCATGCTCATGTAGCGGTCGATCTCGGCGGTAGTCTGAATGCCGGTGCCCATATGGTGGTGCAGGCAGACCTGCATCCCCTTGCCCGCGGCAATTTTAGCCAGCTCATTGTAACCTTCAGCCGCCCGCTGCCACTCTTCATCAGTGAAGTACGGCTTCTCTTCGAACACCCCTTTGGTGGTGCCCTGAATACTCTTGCTCTGCTCGGAGCAGCCAATCACTTTGGCCCCCATCGCATGCAGGAAATTCATATGGTTAATAAATTCATCGATGGTTTTTTCTTTCAGGCCATCGGCGAAGAAGGTGCTGAACCAGGCATTGCAGATCTGAATGCCGCGGATATCCAGCATCGGCTTCAGCACCGCCGGATCGCGCGGGTACTTGCTGCCCACTTCACTGCCGGTGAACCCGGCCAGCGCCATTTCACTGACGCACTGTTGGAAAGTGTTCTCTTTGCCCAGGTCGGGCATGTCGTCATTGGTCCAGCCAATCGGGGCGATGGCCAGTTTTACGTTGTCTTTATTCATTGTCAGCCTCAATAGTCAGATCGGCCTGGCGGTGATTTTCACCCACACAGCCGGGGATTTATTTACCCAACAGCTCTTTTTCGATCCGCTCGCGGGTCGCGACCGCCTGGGTTTTCATTCTTTCCGGATAACCAAACAGCGAGGTGCAGATAATCGACTCACCGCCGACCTTAAAGCTGCGATTGGCAAATTCCATATCGCGCAGGGTCTGGAACAGGATGTCGAAGTCCACTTCGCCTTCGCCGATGCCCATATGCTGGTGCACAGCGGCGTCGACACCCGGTGGGTTGACGATATAACGGCAGTGTTTGGTATGGTTCATGGTGTCGGCGATCAACACATGCGAGAGATCGTCACCGGCATATTTCAGCATACCGGCCACGTCGCCCTGGCCTTTGTCGTAGTAGAAGGTGTGCGGCACGCTATAGAGGTACTTAACGTGATCGCTGCGCAACGATTTGACGATATCGGCGGTTTCGTTACTCAGTTCGCAGAAGTCCCAAGGATGAGACTGGATCTCCATGCGGATACCTTCGCGCTCGATAATCGGCAACAGCTCTTCCATGGAGCGATACCACAACTCTTCACAGATCTCCGGCTCATTGGGGTTGCCCGCCAGCTCGGTGTTGATCACCTGCACCCCCATTTCCACTGCGATTTCGATCATCCGACGCCAGTTTTTGACTGCCGCCTGACGACGATCTTCTCCCGGGCCGGACCAGCGATACACCACGATAAATGAGGAGATCTCCACGCCGGTGGCTTTCAGTGCGTTTTTGTATTCCGCCATCACTTCACGCCCGGCTTTCGGATGCTTGTAGAACGGATTGATCTGCGGATGCGGTGACTGCTCAATATACTGATAGCCCCAGTCCGCCACCTGTTGAACCATTTTGGTGATGCCCAGGTCCCTGATGACATCAACATCAAAAGCGATCTTCATAGTGATTCCTCTTTAAACGTGAGTACGGCGTTCAGCACACTACTTGTTGTAGAACGCCGGACGCGGCGGCAGGGTCACCGGCACAATCTCACCGCTGAGCTGTGCAGCCACGCAGGCATCGGCCGTCACGGCGGCAGCGTAGCCGTCCCAGGCGGAAGGCCCGGTCAGCGCGCCTGCCAGCACATCATTGATAAAGCCTTGCAGCTCAACGTCATAGGCATCGATAAAGCGGTCTTTCCAGTCGGTCAGAATTTCGGTCGAGAGTCGGGCACCGCTGCGCATCTGTACCGAGGAGGGCTCTGGCAGTTTGGCGATGCCGGTTTCACCCACTACTTCACACTGGATGTCATAGCCGTACTGGCAGTTAACGAAGATTTCGACATCGATGCGCGTGCCCTTGACGGTTTCGAACAGCACAATCTGTGGATCTTTCAGATGCGGGAATGCTTTGGGGCTTTTGCGTGGGAACACCACCTGCACCGAAACATAGTCGTCATCCAGCAGCCAGCGCAGCACGTCGATCTCGTGGATCAGGGTGTCGGTGATCGCCATATCTGTGGTGTAAGCTTCACCAACGGTGGGGTTGCGGTGCGCGCAGTGCAGCATCAGCGGCTCGCCGATTTGCCCGCTGGTCAGCACCTGTTTCAGCGCACGATAGCCCTGATCGTAAGGGCGCATAAAACCGACCTGCACCAGGCGTTTACCGTGTTTGGCTTCAGCCTCAACGATGTTTTTACAGCCCTGTGCAGTGACCGCCAGCGGCTTCTCACAGAATACCGGCTTGCCGGCGGCAATCGCAGCCAACACGAACTCTTCATGGCTCGGGCCCCAGGAGGTGACCAGCACCGCCTGCACGTCCGCGGCCTTGACCAGATCGTGGCCGTTGTCATACACCTTGGCGTCCAGCTTCAGGTCGCTCACTACCTTGGCAGCGTTATCACGGTTGATATCATTCACCGCCACGACGCGGCTGCCTTGCAACACTTTGCTGCAGCGACGAATGTGATCCCGACCGATTGCGCCGGTGCCAATAACCCCAATGTTCAGTGTCATTTTCGTTATCCTCTTCAAATAGTTGCGGCAGACGCAAGGTCTGGGTAATCAAGCCATGTGTTAATCAGTAGTCGCGAGCCTTGTCGATGTTCTCTTGCAGCTTGCGGGCTACGGCGACGATTTTTTCGCTGTCGGCAACCTGGGCACCGCCCACGCGCCACCAGCTGAGATATTTGTGCACCATGGTTTTTGGCAGCACTTTGATGTCCAGCAGGGTAGAAACGCTTTGCAGACGCGCATCGGCCAGCGCCTCGATCAGCTGCTGTTCGGTGGTCACGCTGTAGGTTTTACAGCCGTAAGCCGCCGCCAGCATGGCGAAATTGACCGGTACCAGCTTGCCGTCGAGTTTGCCGCCCTGCGGGTTGCGGAAGCGGAATTCGGTGGTGTAGCTGTCCATGCCGTGTTCCATCTGCAGGTTGTTGATGCAGCCGTTGGTCATGTTGTCGAACAGCACCACGTTGATTTTGCAGCCTTCCTGAATCGAGGTGACCAGCTCGGAGTGCAACATCATAAAGGCACCGTCACCAACCATCGCGTACACCTCGCGCTGCGGTTCGGCCAGTTTGACCCCCAGCGCGGCATTAACCTCGTAGCCCATGCAGGAGTAGCCATATTCCACGTGATAACCGTGCTCGCCATGGTTCTGCCACACGCGCTGTAAATCCCCCGGCAGGCTACCGGCGGCGGCCACGATCACGCTGTCCTGTGGCAGATGCTGATTCAGCACCCCCAGCACCCGGCTTTGGGTCAGCAGCGAATCGGTCTTTTCAATAAATTCGGCAAACACGCGGTCTCGATCGAGATGGTCGTCGATTTCCGGTACAAAGCCTTCGCCGGTGTATTCCACCGCATAAACGCGGGCGGTTTCCTGCTGTTGCGCACGACGAGCCTCGGCAATGGCATCGCCCCAACCGGCGCGGTAATCGGCCTGCGCCAACCGTGCCCCCAGGGCAGACAGTGCCTCGCGGGCATCGGCCAACACCTGCAGGCCATCGAGCTTGCCGGCGTCAAAGGCGCTGACATTGACGTTGAGAAAATCGACGTCGGGATTCTGAAACAGCCATTTGGACGAGGTGGTGAAGTCGGTATAACGGGTGCCCACACCAATCACCAGATCGGCCTGTCGGGCCAGGGTATTGGCGGCCAAACAGCCGGTTTCACCAATGCCACCCAAGTTAAACGGGTGGCTGGACGGGACCGTGCCCTTGCCGGCCTGGGTCTCCACAAACGGGATCTGGAAGCGTTCGGCGAACTCGCGCAGCGCCTGGCCGGCCTGGGAATATTTCACCCCGCCGCCGCACACCAGCAGCGGTTGACGCTTGGTGGTCAACAGCGCCAGCGCATCGGCCAGCATGCCCTCGGTCGCCGGGCGGCGATCCAGACGATGCACGCGTTTCTGGAAGAAGTAATCAGGGTAGTCATAGGCTTCGCCCTGCACGTCCTGCGGTAAACTCAGCGTCACCGCACCGGTTTCTGCCGGATCGGTCAGCACGCGCATCGCGTTGATACAGGCGCTCATCAACTGTTCCGGTCGCACAATACGATCCCAGTACTTGCTCACTGCACGGAAAGCGTCGTTGGTGCTGATGCTGAGATCGTAAGACTGTTCAATCTGCTGCAACACCGGGTCCGGCTGGCGCGAGGCGTAAACATCACCCGGCAGCAGCAATAAAGGAATGCGGTTGGCGGTGGCGGTCGCGGCGGCGGTGATCATATTGGCGGCACCCGGGCCGACGGAAGAGGTACAGGCGTAGATCTGCTGGCGCAGTTTCTGCTTGGCAAAACCGGTCGCGGCGTGGGCCATGCCCTGCTCATTACGCCCCTGATGCACCACCAGCTCGCCGCTGTCCTGTTCCAGCGCCTGTCCCAGGCCAAGCACGTTGCCGTGGCCGAAAATAGCAAAGATGCCTTTAACGAATTTGGTTTCCACACCGTCGACCAGCAGATACTGGTTGTCGAGAAACCTGACGAGTGCCTGTGCCATGGTTAACCGGATCTTGCCCATTTGCTCACCCTTTTAGAGTAGTCACGCCCGTTCCGGCACCACCCGCATGCCGAACCTGAGAAGCTGTGTGATATCCGCCGTCTTTCAGCGCGCTGCGCTACTTAAGCCGACAACCTGAAACGTGAAGCGATTATAAACAAATATATTTTTCATAAAATCACATTACAGAAGAAAAATTTCATTTTGCGATAAAGATCGCATATTGATGAAAACACCGTTTCATCCATGCCTTTAGAATTCACTGACTTAGCACCTCCTGCCCCCACCGATGTCCCGGCCCATCCGCAGCCTAACTCGCTGTAACCCTTGGTACCGTCGGCCTGTGGCGCCCTCAATGCCCTTGCCGTTTGCCGGTGTTTTCCCTTCAGGCAGGGCGCGGTTTTTAGTGCTTTTCGCTGGCGTATTGGCGCGGTTTTAAATGCATCACATTTTTGGGGTGTAAATTTCATTCAATCTTGAAATTGAAATTTTTATTCCTCATACTCCAAAAATGCTTCGTAGTCGGGGTTTGGCTTAATACAGAAGGAAACGGGTATGGCTACACAAGAAAAACAGCTTGATGTCATTTGTCTCGGGCGTATTGCCGTCGATTTCTATGCACAACAGATCGGCGCACGCCTGGAAGATGCCAGCACATTCTCCAAATATCTCGGTGGCTCTTCCGGCAACGTGGCCTACGGCACCGCCATTCAGGGTCTGAAGTCCGGCATGCTGGCCCGCGTCGGCGACGAGCATATGGGCCGTTTCCTGCGCGAAGAACTGCAACGCGTCGGTGCAGACACCCAGAGTCTGATCACCGACCCCCAGCGCCTGACCGGCCTGGTGATCCTCGGCATCAAGGATCAGGAAACCTTCCCGCTGATTTTCTACCGTGAAAACTGCGCCGATATGGCGCTGACGCCGGACGATATCGATGAGTCCTACATCGCATCCTCGCGCGCACTGGCCATTACCGGTACCCACCTTTCACACCCGAACACCCGTGCGGCGGTATTGAAGGCGCTGGAATACGCCCGCCGCCACGGCCTGCGTACCGCGCTGGATATCGACTACCGGCCGGTGCTGTGGGGGCTGACGTCGCTGGGTGACGGCGAAACCCGTTTTGTCGAGTCAGAAAAAGTGACCCGCGAACTGCAGGAAGTACTGCATCACTTTGATTTGATCGTCGGCACCGAAGAAGAGTTTCATATTGCCGGCGGCAGCACCGATACCCTGACCGCACTGAAAAACGTGCGTAAAGCGACCCAGGCCACGCTGGTTTGCAAACGCGGTGCACAAGGCTGTTCAGTATTCGAAGGCGAGATCGCCAATGACTGGCAGCAGGTAAAGCTGCATTCCGGCGTGCGGGTTGAGGTGCTGAACGTGCTGGGCGCGGGCGATGCCTTTATGTCCGGCCTGCTGCGCGGTTACCTGAACGATGAAGGTTGGGATCAGGCCTGCCGCTATGCCAATGCCTGCGGAGCCTTGGTGGTTTCGCGCCATGCTTGTGCCCCGGCGATGCCCAGCAAACAGGAGCTGGATGACTATCTGCAACGCGAACAGCAAGTGAAACGCCCGGACCGCGATGAGCGGCTTAACCATCTGCACCGGGTCACCACCCGTAAACAGCAGTGGCCGGAACTGTGCGTGTTCGCCTTCGATCACCGTAAACAGCTGGCGGACATGGCGCGAGAAGCCAATGTCAGCGAAGAACTTATCCCCAAACTGAAAACCCTGCTGCTGACGGCGGCGCAACAGGCCGCAGAAGCCGCCGGGCTACAGGGCAACAGCGGCATTCTGGCCGACACCACCTATGGTCAGGCCGCATTGAACGAGATCACCGGCCAGGGCTGGTGGATCGGTCGACCGGTCGAGCTGCCCGGCTCACGGCCGTTGCGGTTGGAGCATGGCAATATCGGTTCGCAACTGATCGACTGGCCGCAGGAACACGTAGTGAAATGCCTGGTGTTTTACCATCCGCATGACGCCGTCGAACTGCGCAGCGAGCAGGATGAACTGATTAGCGACGTGTATCGCGGCTGCTGTAAGTCCGGCCATGAACTGTTGCTGGAGGTGATCCTGCCAGAAAGTAACGCTGACAAGAATGAAAGCTACTACCTGGAGATGCTGCAGCACTTTTATCAGCTGGGCATTAAGCCGGACTGGTGGAAATTGCCGCCGTTGAGCGCCGAGCACTGGCAGCAGGTCGGCGCGTTGATCGACGCTAACGATCCGCACTGCCGCGGGGTATTGATCCTGGGGCTGGATTCGCCGGAAGAAACGCTGAAAGCCGGTTTTGCGGCGGCGGCGGATGCACGCTGGGTGAAAGGTTTTGCCGTCGGCCGCACCATTTTTGGCCAGCCTTCACGCCGCTGGCTGCAGGGTGAGCTGGATGACGCCGCTTTAATCGAGCAGGTGAAACAAAAATACCTGACGCTGATTGGCTTCTGGCGTCAATACCGTCCGACACCTCACCAGCATTAATTGCCGAACCCTCCCCTTAAACGGATTTTCGCCGCTTTAAGGGGATTTTTTTGCCTGTTTTCTGTGAAGTAACGCATCTTGCAATCGAATAAATCGCTTTTTGGTGAAATGAAATTTCCAATCCATCTGTTAGAATAACCTGTCAATTACTCAGGCGTCAGGCCGATACGCCTTAGCCCACACTGCGAGCCGAATGGATGAACAACCCAACTCAACTTTCGCTGTTACAGGACGAGATCCGTCACCGCTATGAAACGCTGAGCAAGCGTTTGAAACAGGTGGCGCGTTACATTTTGGATAACAGTAACAGCATTGCTTTCGATACCGTCGCCTCCATCGCCGCACAGGCCAGCGTCCCCCCCTCTACCCTGATCCGCTTCGCCAACGCCTTTGGCTTTAGCGGCTTCAACGAAATGAAACAGGTTTTTCGTCAGCACCTGATGGAAGAAACGGTCAACTACACCGAGCGGGCGCGTCTGTTTCGTCAGACCTCGACCGACGGTAACGTGGCACCGGAAAAGCCGGCGGAAATCCTTAACGTTTTCACCATGGTCAACTCCCAGGCGCTGCAACAATTGGCGATGCAAACCAGCTCCGAGCAGTTGGATCGGGCAGTTGAGCTGCTGAATAACGCCGAGAATATCTACGTGATTGGTCTGCGCCGTTCTTTCAGCGTCGCGTCCTACCTCACCTATGCGTTACGCCATCTGGAGCGCCGGGCATTCCTGATTGACGGACTGGGCGGCATGTTTACCGAACAACTGAGCATGGTGAAGCCGAATGACGTGGTGATCGCCATCAGCTATTCGCCGTATGCGCAGGAAGCACTGGAACTGGTTGAATTGGGTGCCAAAAGCGGTGCGCAGCAGATCGCCATTACCGACAGCCAGGTCAGCCCGCTGGCGGCCTTCAGCGACGTGTGCTTTGTGGTGCGTGAAGCGCAGGTGGATGGTTTCCGCTCCCAGGTCGCTTCAATGTGTCTGGCGCAAACCCTGGCGGTATCGCTGGCATTGAATAACGCCAAAGAAGAGTAACGAAGAATTACCCTCTCCCCCTGGAGAGGGTGACGCTCATCTTAGCAACGTCGTAAATATGCAATTATTTAGCTGCGGGATAGCCGTCAGTATTAATCCAGGCGTGGTCTTTTTCCCAGGTAAACTTCCACAAGCGTACTGGCCCGGCCATCACGTTAAGATAGTAGCTGTCGTAACCGGCCAGCGTCGCCACCGGGTGGTAGCCGCGCGGCACCTTGACCACGTCACGGTTATACACCGGCATGCATTCATCCAGTGAGCGATCGTCGGTATACACCCGCTGCATGCAAAAACCCTGCTCCGGTTGGATCCGGTGATAATAAGTCTCTTCCAGATAGGTTTCATCCGGCGAGTCTTCCTGGTCGTGTTTGTGGCTGGGATACGAACTGGTATTCCCCTCATCCGTATAAACTTCCACCACCAGCAGGCTGTCGGCCGGTTCACTGTCCGGCAGAATATTATGTACCAGACGCTGGTTACGCCCTTTGCCACGACGTTCGACGCCCACCTCTGCCGGGGTGATCAGGCGCGACGGCAGGTGCCCATGACCCGGTGCGCTGCAGACCGCCAACTCCAGTGTGGTTTCCGCCCGGACTTCAATCTTGTCGTGATGCGGCACGTAAACCGCGTAAGGCGGTGTGCGCTCAAACGGGCTCATACGTTTGCCGATGCTCGGGTATTCCGCACGCAGGGTAGCGACGGAGGCAATACCGGCGACCAACACCAGACATAATTCTTTGTCGCCGCTTTCCAACTGCAGCGACTGACCGGCCTCAAGGTGATAAACATCAAATCCGACAAAGCGCCAGTCGGCATTCTCTGGGGTGACATGCTGGATGCGGCCCTGACCATCCGGCGGCTGACACTTGGCGAGTAATGAAGACATAGTATTCCTCCTGTAACCTGACGATTCGGTAAAACGACAACGGCCGCTACCCCATTGGAATAACGGCCCCTGCTGCCTAAAGGGACTTAACCCAGCGTCGGCATGCTGTATTCCGACACCGTCTGCTGCCCGGTTGGCCAGCGGGCGGTGGCGGTTTTCATGCGGGTGTAGAAACGTACACCGTCGGTGCCATGGACGTTCAGCGCACCGAACACCGAGCGCTTCCAGCCGCCGAAGCTGTGGAATGCCATAGGAACCGGCACTGGCACGTTGACCCCCACCATACCGGCTTGCACTTCTTGCACGAACTGGCGTGCGTAGTGGCCGTTGCTGGTAAAGATGGCGCTACCGTTGCCAAACTCATGACTGTTTACCGTGTCGATGGCGGTCTGGTAGTCCGGCACGCGGACAATGCCCAACACCGGTCCGAAGATCTCTTCACGATAGATACGCATATTCGGTTTGACGTGGTCAAACAACGTGCCGCCAACATAGTAACCGTCCGGGTAGCCCGACACCTGATAATTGCGGCCGTCAGCCACCAGCGTTGCGCCTTCTTCCACGCCCAGATCGATATAACCCAATACTTTCTTCTGGTGCGCCGAGGAAACCAGCGGCCCCATTTCGTTTTCTTCGCCGCCCTGCTGAATGCCTGGGCCAACGCGCAGTTGGGCGATCAGCGGTTTCAGCCTGGCGATCAGTTTATCCGCCGTGTCGTCACCCACCACCACCGCCACCGGCAGCGCCATACAGCGTTCACCGGCAGAGCCAAAGGCACCGCCCATCAGGGCATTTACCGTCGCGTCCAGATCGGCATCCGGCATGATGATGGCCTGATTTTTCGCCGCGCCGAAGGCCTGTACCCGCTTACCCTGGGCGCTGGCCGTGGTATAGATATGTTCCGCCACGGCGGACGAACCGACAAAGCTCACCGCCTGAATATGCGGATCGGTGCACAGTTGCGCGGCATCTTCGTTAGCGCAGTGCACCACGTTGAATACGCCGTCCGGCAGACCGGCTTCTTTCAGTAATTCTGCCATCCGTACCGACGCCGAAGGCACCAAGGCCGGTGGCTTAAGCACGAAGGTGTTACCGCAGGCCAGCGCGATAGGGAACATCCACATCGGCACCATCGCCGGGAAGTTGAACGGGGTGATACCCGCGACCACGCCCAGCGGCTGCATCAGCGAGAAGCTGTCAACGCCGCTGCCGACGTCCGCCGAATACTCGCCCTTGATCAAATGTGGAATGCCGCAGGCAAACTCGACCACTTCAATACCGCGGGTCAGTTCGCCGAGTGCATCGGAGTAAACCTTGCCGTGCTCACTGACGATAAGCTTCGCCAGCTCGTCGCGATGCTGTTCCAGCAGCGCCTTAAAATTGAACATGATGCGCGCCCGGCGCAGCGGTGTAGTACGCGACCAGTCGGCAAAGGCCTGGTGAGCCACGTCAATGGCCTGCTTCACCTCGGCGGCGGTGCTCTGCGTGACGCGCCGTTCAACCTGTCCGGTGGCCGGATTATGCACGTCGACGGTTTGATTGCTGCTGCTCAGGCACACCTGCCCGCCAATAAAGTTACCCACGGTTTTCATGTCTCACCCTCTTTTAAGTCCGCTGTCGCCTGACCGCCTGTGCGGCACTGCCGCACAGGGTAGCGTTTTCATCACACCACTTGCCGGAAACTGCCCACAAGCAGGCTAAATCCTGACCGGATGAAGCAAACTCTATTTCATTGAAAAAAAAGTTTCAAATAAATTATTTTAGAAAATTTGTTTTTAGTGCGGGAGGTCGCAATTTTGCCATGCCCTTGTGCAAAGCCATTACATGTCGGGAAAAAAGCCGCCCTGCCGATCATCCGCCAACCGGCGGGAATTAACCCTGACTTTTATACAGAAACAGGTAGCCCACCGGGCACTACGACAAAGCCTGAGGCAAAGGGGTAGCCTGGTAACGCGGGTGGACTGTTTGCGGTTTTTTTTGAACTGGATCTAACAATCAATATTTCATTATTCACTAATTATGAAATAAATGTTCTTGTTTAGCCCAGATTATTTCGAATATCACCGCCTTGATGACAGGCACGGTTCACACCCTTCCGCCTCCCTCTTCCCTACAACCTACTGCGCGGGTGGAAGCCAGGATAAAAATCGGAGCAACACATGTCACATCAGCGTAAGCATAATACCGGGTACATACTGCGAATTTGCGGCATTGCGGCACTCGGCGGCATTCTGTTCGGGTACGACACCGCCGTGATCTCCGGCGCCATCGATGCCCTGAAAACCTATTTTGACCTTAGCCCGGCTGAAACCGGCTGGGCGGTTTCCAACGTGGTGATCGGCTGTGTGGTCGGTGCTTTTGGTGCCGGGCCATTGGCTGCGCGTTACGGCCGCAAGAAGGCTCTGATGCTGGCAGCGGTGCTGTTCACCATCTCGGCAGTGGGTGCTGCGCTGGCCGCCACCTTCACCTGGTTTGTGATTTACCGCATTATCGGCGGTCTGGCCGTGGGCATCGCCGCCACCGTCTCCCCCATGTACATGTCGGAAGTCTCGCCAAAAGACATGCGTGGTCGGGCGCTCAGCATGCAGCAGTTCGCCATCGTGTTCGGCCAAATCGTGATTTTCTACGTTAACTTCAAAATCGCCAGCATCGCCAGCGAAGCCTGGCTGGTGGAAATGGGGTGGCGCTGGATGATAGGGTCGGAAGTGATCCCCTGCATGCTGTTCCTGATGTTGGTGTTTATCATTCCGGAATCACCGCGCTGGAGCGTGATGGTCGGCCGTGACGATCAGGCTTTGGCGATGCTGACCAAAGTCTCCAACGCCGCCCATGCGCAAAGCGTGTTGCAGGAAATCAAAGACTCATTGCAGCAGGACCAGCAAAAAAGCCGGCAGAAGCTGAATTTCGGCGACGTGCGGGTGCGCTTTATTCTGTTTGTCGGCTGCATGATCGCCATGCTGCAACAGGTCACCGGCGTCAACGTGATGATGTACTACGCGCCAATGGTGCTGAAAACCGTCACCGAAAACGCCCAGGAAGCGCTGTTCCAGACCATTTGGATTGGCGTATTGCAGTTGGTCGGTTCGGTGATTGGCGCCATGCTGATGGATCGCATAGGCCGCATTCCACTGATGCGTTACGGCACCCTGGGTGCCATCGCCGGGTTGCTGATCACCTCTTATGCCCTCTACACCCAGGCCACCGGCTACTTTGCCCTGTTCGGCATGCTGTTCTTTATGGTGTTTTATGCCCTGTCCTGGGGCGTCGGTGCCTGGGTACTGGTGTCAGAAATCTTCCCTAATCGCATGCGGGCGCAGGGCATGAGCATCGCCGTCGGCTGCATGTGGCTGGCCAACTTTGTTGTTTCGCAAAGCTTCCCGATGATCAACGACAACCCTTATCTGTTCTCCAGCTTCCACGGCGCGTTCCCAATGTGGGTCTTCGCCGCCTGTTGCCTGTTTAGCTACTGGTTTATCAGCCGCTACATTCCTGAAACCAAAGGCGTCTCGCTGGAAAAAATGGAAGACGTGGTGATGGCCAAACGCTATCGCCAACCGCAACCCGAAACACAAAGAACGCCGCTGTAAGTCGGCAAAACTCAGGCTTCTCACATTATTCAGGAGTAATGCATCATGACCATTGCGCCAGACCGTTTTTGTATCAACCGCAAGATCGCGCCAAATCTGGATTTGGAGCCGTTTTTCAGCCTGGTGAAAAGGTGCGGGCTCAGCAAAGTTGAGCTGCGCAACGACATGCCGAGCGGCAAGGTGACCGATAACCTGAGCAACGATCAATTAAATGCGTTGGCGGCAAAATACGGTATCGAAATCATCACCATTAACGCCCTCGGCAGGTTTAACCTGCTGGACGATCAGGCCGGGTTGCAGAAGAACGCCGAGGCGCTGTTGTCGCAGGCTCAGGCGATCCATAGCCAGGCATTGGTGCTGTGCCCGCACTGTAGCGCGGACGATCGGCGCAGTGAGGAGCAGAAAAAAACCGACACGCTGGCAGCCCTGAAGCTGCTGGCGCCGCTGTTCAAGCAATACGGCGTGCAGGGTTACGTCGAACCGCTGGGGTTCGGCATCAGTTCACTGCGGTCATCCTTGCTGACGCAGTCCCTGATCCGCGATTCAGGCGCGCCGTACAAAATCGTGCTGGATACCTTCCACCATTATTTAAGTGATGTGGCGCAGCCTGAGTTTGATGCGCAGATTCAGATCGAGGGTATTGGCCTGGTACACCTTTCCGGGGTGGAAGATGCACGAGACAAAAGTGCGCTCAGCGACGAAGAACGCATCATGCTGAGTGACCAGGATCGGCTGGAGAGTAAAAAACAGGTGCAGAACCTGGAGCGCCTGGGCTACACCGGCATTTACGCCTTCGAGCCGTTCTCTTCGCAGTTGGATAGCTGGACAGAGGCGGATATCGAACGTGAAATCCGCCAAAGTATCGCTCTGCTGCAAGGGTAATGGCCACTGCGTAGGGGTCGAGCATGCTCGACCTGATTTCACCGGGCGCAGCGTGCAGCGCCCTCCCCCTATTTTTATGACGCTATTTCAGCGTACTCACCACCAGTTGGTGACGGGCATTGTAGAACTTACGGTAGGCCAGGTAGCAGGCGATAATGGTCGACAGGCTGGCGGTGGAAAGCAGCATAAAAGTCACCATAATCTGGTACTTAATCGCCTTCACCGGATCAATACCGGCGAAGATCAGGCCGGACATCATGCCAGGCAGGCTAACCAGTCCAACGGTTTTGGCCGAATCCACCGTCGGGATTAACGAGGCGCGGATGCTGTCGCGGATCAGCGCCGCTGAGGCAAACTTCGGTGATGCCCCCAGGCTGAGCATCTCCTGAATTTTCTGCTGATCGCTTTTGAAACGCTGCCCCAAATTGTTGTAACACAGCCCGACCGCCACCATCGCATTGCCGGCCACCATGCCGGAGATCGGGATCACCTGCATCGGGGTAAACTCTATCGAGCCGGTCAACACCAGCACCACCAGGGTTAAAACCGCGCCGGTGGTGATGGCTATAAACGAAGTCATAAACGCATGATCGATATATTTGCTGCGCTTTTGCGCGTTGTAAGCCGCGTTAAAACAGATAAACAGCACCATCAACACCGTCAGAATGGCGTTGTTCACATCAAAAATATATTTCAGCACGTAGCCGACAATAATCAGCTGCACCACCGCCCGGAAAATGCTCCAGATAATGTCTTTTTCCAGCGCCAGCTTTTCTTTATGGCTGATTAAAATGGCGATAATCACCAACACCATCGACAGGGCCAAGGATTCATTGCTGATATTATGCTGGTTCATCGGTTTTCTCCTGTGCCCGGGCACCCTGCGCACTCAGGGTAATGACATCATCCGCATGTTTGATTTCGTCTTTATCATGCGTAACCCACAACACCGCCACGCCATGCTGCGCTACCAGCTGATGAATAATCTCGTTCACGTTACGCTTGTTATCTTCATCCAACGCGCTGGTGATCTCATCCAATAACAGCACCTTGGGCATAAACTGCAGATTACGGATCAACGAAATACGCTGCTTCTCCCCACCCGATAATTCGTTAACGCTTTTTTTCAGCATATTTCCCGGCAACCCGAAACGCACCAGATCGGCCTGCATTTTTTTCTCGTCCGGTTTTTGCTTACGGATCTGGTAAGGCAGCGCAATATTGTCATACACACTGTCGCCAAACAGCGAGGGGGTTTGAAAACAGTAAGATACCTGTTGGCGATACTCTTCCGGCGCTATATCGGTGATGGCCTTGCCGGCAAAGATAATTTTTCCACGGGTCGGATCGATCAGCGAGGAAACGATTTTAAGCAGGGTGCTTTTTCCACAGCCGGACGGCCCGGTAATCAGTTTAAACTCCCCCGAATTCAGGCTGAAAGACACTGAATCCAGAATAACTTGCTCATCTATTTGATAATGAATATCATCCAATAAAAGTATTTCTTTGCTTTCCTTCATTTAAGCCCGCATCCCTCATGAACATATTTGCACTCAGGCCGCCAGTATAGAGCTTAAAAAAATGCGCTGGCAATGGTTGGTCATGCATCGTAACAATGGCGTCGGGCTGAGGAGCATTTCGCCCCACCAGCCCTGTATTGATTCACTGTGAAAGGTAGTCAAAAACACAAAACAGGAAAGGAATTACCGTTTTTTGGGTGATGCGCAAATATACCAGCGTAATGAATTATTGATGCTGCGGTGGGTACAACTCACTTTCCCCTCTTTTTCCAGTGCCAATAACAACGTACGCGTGGTGTAAATGTTCTCACCGCATTTGTCTGCCAACTCCCTGGTTTTAGGCCAGTGTTCCGGAGCCGGCGGATGGTGCCCGCCCGCCCCCGCCGCACGTTCCATACACAGTTTTCGTAACACGTTTAGCATATGTGACTTCCTGATTTCATATGTTATCGGCGCCTTGGCCATCGCGTTCTCCTTGAGTTACTTTTGCCTGCTCCTGTCCTGCGGCAGCACGTCGGCCACCCGCAGGGTGTAAATCATGGTGGCTCCCGGTGGAATGGCCGGGGGGCTTTCATCGACATTACTGCGAATGTCGGCATATTCGGGGCGTTGGACAACGACCCGTTAAAATAAGACCCAACGACTCTGGTAGCCTGGTAGATTAATATTCTTAAACGAGTTAACGCGTTGCTGACAAAACGCGATGCGTTACTCTTCAGCTTTTTCCTTAGGATTATTCTGTGAAACTTTTTTCACAGCTACGTTACCCGTGCTATTTTTCCAGCGCAGTTGGACAACAGTAAGCAGATCATTATCAACGCGACCGTAGCGACTGCATAACGGCGAGTTGAATCATTAATTCTGGTAATCATTCCGTTTATCATCCTTTAATTATCGCTTAGGTCATTATTATGTTTCGTGGCCCTTTTTTGATCTGCCAGACCACGATTAATCCTACCCAGCCAAATAACAAAAAATCGCAACAACGTCGGATTTTGGTAATAATCACGCCTCATTGATATTGTTATAATTTTGTTAATTTAAAAAAGGAAACCCTCGTCGTCATAATGAATAAAAGCCGTATTCCAAGCCAAAAACATCGGCATTCTAACCTTTCAAAACAACGAGTTAACTTTTAACTTATGATTAACAGACAGAATTCATCATCTGCTGTTTGAGGGCGATATTATCAAAACAATATTGTTAATTGTAGTGTGATGGACAGCTCTGCCGATCTAATATATCGCATATTGCTATTTACGCAGTCATTTATTCTGCATAATATTTGTATACGATCTATTGATTTTCAATAATATATATTTCTTTTTCCTTTTGGTTTTATATTCTGTATTTGACTTAAATTAATAAAAGGTATTTCCAAGCACACCTATTATTTGCAAGAATAATCCCAGCAAAACGCTATGGCGATTTACCTGTTTTTATTTTACAGATTTTGCCTATACGACTTCCCAAACCTTTCGTTATTTACCCATAAATAACGGGTGGTGGCGTATTGCCCAGAGCAAAAGGATCTGGCTCCAACTACCACGTCGGCGACATGAGGTTGCTGGCGTTGTGGGGGATTTAGATGTGCTGTTCTTTTTATTTAAATACTCTCTACAGGAAATTGAGAAATGAAACTGAATAAATTAATGCTGGCAACCATGATTGCTTTCGCTTCTGCATCTGTTGCTCACGCCGCATCTAACCAGGGCAGCGGTAAAGTTACTTTTACCGGTGAAATTATTGATGCGCCATGCAGCGTAGCACCGGGTTCTGTTGAGCAAACCGTGCCAATGGGTCAAATCAGCAGCCGTCTGTTGGCCAAAGAGGGTAAATCCAGCTCTGAGCCATTCAGCATTGAACTGAAGGATTGTTCTGTATCGACCATGAATAACGTCAAAGTGACCTTCACCGGTACACCGGACTCAGATAACAACAAATTGCTGGCTCTGAGCGGCACTGCCACCGGCGCTGGCATCATGATCTACGACAACCTGCACTCCAAAGACGTTGAACTGGGCACCGCGACCGATGGTCAGGGCCTGACCGAAGGCAATAACTCTCTGAAATTTGCCGCTTACCTGCAAGGTAGCAGCGCTTCTGGCGCAGTGGTTCCAGGCGAGTTCACCAGCGTTGCAAACTTCACTCTGGCTTACCTGTAATCCCTGGCTGGGGATGCCCCTGCGGTATCCCCGCTTTGCCTGCACGGACATTGGGTTACGGGACCAACGGCAACAGGGAGACGCCGGCATGACCAACCAGATTTGGGGTGTATTGCTTATTGCGCTCAGCGTTTGCAGCGCAGAGGCGATGGCAAAAAATCAGGGCCACGGCACGCTCAACCTGGGTGGCGAGATCGTCGAAACCCCCTGCGGGATTGCCAGTGAAAGCCTGGATCAAACCGTTGATTTCGGGCTGGTATCCATGACCGATGCCGCGTTGGATGGACAGCCGGTTCTGATCGGCAGCCGCCGCAACTTTGAGATCAAGCTGGTGAATTGCGAACTGGCAAGCCAGGTCAAACCCGACTTTATCTACCGCGCAGCCACCGTCACCTTCGACGGTACGGCCGACAGCCGGGATCCCGCTTTATTGGCCGTTTATGGCGAAGCGCAAGGCGTGGCTATTGAGCTGCTGACCGCCGACGGCATCCCGATACCGCTGGGTAGCACCACGGCGGATTACCAAATTGTTGCCGGCAATAATACGCTGCGCTTTGGCGCTCAACTACGTATTCATCCTGACAGGGCACGAGCCGGCGGATTCAGCTCACTGGCGAAATTCACCCTGTCTTATCTGTAACGCCTCGTTAGGCGGGTACCGCCATCAGGTACTGAATGACATCACGTATTACGTTTTCAGGTCGTACAGGATGACCTGCTATTGGGCGCGGATTTGCCATGAGTGATTATGCTATGACGTCATTACTGACACGGAAAAAAATACCCCTCACCGTCATTCTATCTTTCCTCTGGGTGCATCCGGCTTTTTCCGCCACGGAATTTAATACCGACGTATTAGATATTGCCGATCGCAGCAAAGTGGATTTATCGCGTTTTTCCGATGCCGATTACGTCATGCCCGGTACCTATTTGCTGGATATCAAGATCAACCAAAAAAACCTGCCGCAGCGCAGCATCCAGTATTATCCGTCGCCGGACCAAAACAACCGTTCTCGCGTCTGTCTGCCGCCGGATCTGGTTGAAAAAATGGCGTTGAAAGAAGAAGTCGTCAAAAAAATCACCCTGTGGCACGACAACAGCTGCGCCGATATCAGCGGCATTAAAGGGGCCACGATTTCCGACCGCATCGGCAGCGGCGTGTTGGCGATTACCATCCCGCAGGCCTGGATGAAATATTCCGATCCGGACTGGACCCCACCGGAGCAATGGGACGACGGCATTCCCGGCCTGTTGCTGGACTACAGCATCAGCGGCCAGATCGGCAAACAGAGCCACAATCACAATACTGCACAAAACCTCAGCAGCTACGGGACCATGGGCGCTAACCTCAGCGCCTGGCGCCTGCGCGCCGATTATCAGGCCAACTACAACCAGCAGGCCGGTGAGCGTGACAGTAATTTCGACTGGAATCGCATCTACGCCTATCGCGCGCTGCCAATGCAGGCCGCCAAGCTGACTCTCGGTGAAATCTATCTTGATTCGGGGATATTCGACTCCTACCGCTTTACCGGCCTCAACCTGGCCAGCGACGAACGTATGCTGCCACCAAACCTGCAGGGTTATGCGCCGGAAGTCCGCGGCATCGCCAAAAGCAACGCCAAGATCACCGTGTCGCAGGAAGGCCGTACGCTGTATGAAACCACCGTGCCTGCCGGGCCGTTCGCCATCCAGGATCTCAACAGTTCGGTACGCGGCCGGCTGGATGTGAAGGTGGAAGAACAAGACGGCAGCGTTTCAACCTTCCAGGTAGATACCGCCACCATTCCTTACCTGACGCGCCCCGGCTATGTTCGCTACAACGTCGCCGTAGGTAAGCCCTCGGCTTACGATCACCGCACGCAGGGGCCGGTGTTCTCCACCGGCGATTTCTCCTGGGGGTTAACCAGCGCCTGGTCACTGTACGGCGGCGCACTGCTCAGCGGCGATTACAACGCTTGGGCGCTCGGCCTGGGCCGCGATCTGAACGTGTTTGGTGCCATGTCGGTTGACGTGACGCAATCCATCGCTCGCCTGCCCGGTGAACCCACCGCCAGCGGCCTGTCATTCAAGGTCAACTACGCCAAACGCTTCGATGAGATGAACAGCCAGATCACCTTTGCCGGCTACCGTTTCTCACAGCGCAAGTTCATGAACATGTCGCAGTACCTGCAAGAACGCTACAGCGACTACGACGAACGCTATGACGGCCGCCAGAAAGAGCTGTACACCATCACCGCCAGTAAAACCTTTATGGCAGAAGACAACGCCAAAGCGATCACCGCTTATCTGACCTATTCGCACCAAACCTACTGGGATGCCAGGGCACAGGATCGTTACGGGGTGTCCGCCAGTAAATTATTCAACGTCGGCAATGTCAGCAACATCACCGCATCGCTGTCGGCCTATCGCACCACCTATCACGGCCGTACCGATGACAGCACGATGGTGAATTTCAGCGTACCTATTGGCGATCGTCGGCAACTGGGCTATTCGCTGCAAACCAGCAACAGCGACGTAACGCAGACCGCGTCTTATAACGACTACAGCGATCCGAACAACACCTGGCAGCTCAGCGGCGGCTTTAATCAGTCCGGCAAATCGCTTACCAGTGGCTACTACAGCCATAACGCCTCGTTTGGCACACTCAATGCCAGTGCTTCTTACCAGCAGGACAGCTATTCGTCGATCGGCGGTACCTTCCGCAGCGGCGTTACCGCTACCCGACATGGCGTAGCCGCACACCAAAACTCCAGCAACGGCGGCAGCCGGATGATGCTGGATACCGACGGCATCGCCGAGGTACCGATCAACAACGGTCGCGCCTACAGCAACCGCTTCGGTCTGGCAGTGATCTCCGACATCACCAGCTACTACAACACCGACACCCGCATCGACGTCAATACCCTGGCGGACGACGTGGAGGCCACCCGGGCCGTAGTCCAGGGCACGCTGACCGAAGGTGCCATCGGCTACCGTCACTTTGAAGTGGTGAAAGGCAGCAAGCTGCTGGCCACCATCAAACTGGCTGACGGCAGTGAACCGCCGTTTGGTGCCATGGTGCTGAGCGAACGTGGCCGTGAAGTGGCGGTAGTGAACGACGGTGGCTCGGTCTACCTGACCGGCGTGCAGCCGCAAGAGCAGCTGGACGTCGCCTGGGAAGGCCAACGCCAGTGCCGCATTGTCATACCGACTGCCGCCAAGCCGCTGGACCAGCTATTGCTGCCCTGCACCAAACTGTAATCCGTAACACAGAGAATTAATGATGATGAACAACTTCCCGTTAGTAAAAATGGCCGCGCTGGGCCTGGTATTGACCGCTGCAGCCCCTGTTGCCAATGCGGCGATATCGCTGGATCGCACCCGTGCCGTCTACCTCAGCGACGCGAAATCGATCAGTCTGAATATCGTCAACGAAAACAAGGAACTGCCTTTCCTGGCGCAGTCCTGGCTGGAAAACGAGCAGCACCAGAAAATCACCTCGCCGTTGGTCGTGTTGCCGCCATTGCAAAGGGTTGAAGCCAATGAACGCAGCGTGGTGCGCATCACCAAGACGCCGGAGGCTGACCGCTTGCCGCAGGATCGCGAATCAGTGTTCTATTTCAATCTGCGAGAGATCCCGC
The DNA here is from genome assembly GCF_002607755.1 of Serratia sp. BW106. Taxonomy (NCBI): domain Bacteria; kingdom Pseudomonadati; phylum Pseudomonadota; class Gammaproteobacteria; order Enterobacterales; family Yersiniaceae; genus Serratia; species Serratia sp. BW106. The sequence continues at coordinate 66,954 of NZ_MCGS01000014.1, read as the reverse complement.
CGAAAAGCAGCAAAACCAATGTGATGCAGTTGGCACTGCAAACCCAGATCAAACTGTTTTATCGGCCGAAGGCCATCGTCGCGCCGAAAGGCGAAGTGTGGCAGGAGAAACTGGTGTTCCGCAAAAACGACGGCGGCTTCACCATTGAGAACCCTACGCCGTTTTACATCACCCTGACCGGCATGACCCGCCAGACCGAGAAACAAGGCGGCGGCGCACTCGGTGACTTTAAAGCGGTGATGCTGAAACCGAAGTCCAGTGAATCCGTCAAGCTGCGCGACAACGGGCTCAACAGCTTTGTCGTCAGCTATATCAATGACTACGGCGGCCACCCGGAGCTGCGCTTCGTCTGCAATGGCAGCGTCTGTAATGTCGTACCCGATGCGAAAAAATAAGGAGATAGCACATGGCTGAATTCACCGGCGGCCGTCTGCGGCCACTGTTGCTCGGCGCGTTGCTGCTCACCGGCAGTGCGACGGCGGCAACGCCATTGGGTGTGATCCAAGGCACCACCGGCACCGTCAGTTTTCATGGTGGCCTGCTCAGTTCCCCCTGCAGTCTGACGCCGGACAGCCAGGATCAGGCGATTGATTTGGGTGATGTCAACGCAAGTGATTTCCAAAATGCCGGCGATCAAAGCGCGCCGGTGCGTTTTCGTCTCTCCTTTCGCAACTGCCTGCTGGGAGCCAAAGCATTGGCAGATAACCCGGCAGGCCCCCGCAATGGCGACGCCGGACAGCTTTATCTGAAGGGCGAACAGGCCGTTACTCTGGTGTTTCTCGGCGACAGCGATGTCAACAACCCGGATCTGCTGAAGCTTAACGGCGGTGTGCAGGGCGTCGGCCTGCGGTTGAAAGATCAACAAGGCCGCGCACTGTCGCTTAACCAGCAGAGTCGCCCCTACATTCTGCAGCCCGGCAGCAATACGCTGTGGTTCAGCGCTCAAGTCGAGTCCACACAGAAATATCCTCTGGCAAATCAATTCAACGGAGTGGTGCATGTTCAATTGGTCTATTTATAAACGCCTGCTGCTGTTGAGCAGTCTGACGATGCCGTTCAGCGTACAAGCTCTGGAATGTCATCTGGATAGCGCCAATGGCATTACAGAAGAAAGCGAAGATATCGGTCAGTTAAAGATCCCGGCGACTCTGCCGATCGGCGAACGGCTTTGGACCTCGCAGCCGATGAGCCGCAACGTAGTCTGCTGGGGCTACTCCAACGTGCCGCAAGGGGAATGGGTTTATTTCTATCCGAACCCGGATAAAAAACTGTTCGCCCCGGGCATTTCCATGGGCGTCATTTATAACGGCACTGACCTGGGCTTGATCACCACCGCTGCCCAAACAGACATGTTCCGCAAACCCAATCAAAAGGAAATGGGTCACGTCAACTATCAAGTCTATCTGCAAAAAACCGGAGACATCACGCAGGGGGGGTCCAGCCAGATTTCGATCTTTCAACTGGATGGGGTCAAGGGCCTCAATAATAAACCGGGGAAAAACTACCGATTTACCCTGACCGGACTGGACAAGATCCAGGTGATCCAGTGTTCCGCATCGGTAGAGCTCACCACACCGGAAGGCGTCAATTTTGGTGAGGTCCCGAGCTGGAAACCCAATGCCGGCACGGTAGCAAGTAAAGATTTTACCGTATTGATCCGTAAAAATGGCTGCAGCGACAAGTTCTCACTGAACGCTAACTTTATGGTGAAAAGCGGTTCGTTAGTCGATGCCACGGGCCTGGATATGGATAACGGCTCGGCATTGCGCATTTACGACAACACCAACCCCAAGTGGATAAAATACAACCAATTCGACAGTTTTGCCGATATGACTAACCGCGATCAGGTGCAGAAATCTTATACCGCATCGTTGCAGGCAACCGCCGAAGGAAAGGAGGGCGACTTTCAAAAAACCCTTATTTTGTTGATTAACTACATTTAATGGCGGCTGAAATGAAAAAATACGCTGTTATTACCACCTTGTGCAGCATCAGTTATTTATTTTCCTGCACCGCGGCGGCAGAAAATAAAGAAATCGATTTTTTCGGCACCGTGGTAAGCCGCCCCTGCAATATTGAACCGCAATCGGCCGATCAGGTGGTGGAAATGGACACGGTGATCGTCAAAACGCTGTACCGCTACGGCCATAGCAACCCGGTGCCCTTCAACATCAAGCTGACCGACTGTAAAACGACGGTGTTCAAATCCGTCAACGTGACCTTCAGCGGCACCGAAGACGGCGAATTGCCGGGCAAGCTGGCGATTAATAACGGCACCAACGGCGCCGCCATCGCCCTGTTTGACAGCAAAGGGGCCGATATTGACTTGAACCAGGCCACCAGCGCGGTGGCATTGCAGGACGGCGCCAATATTCTGAATTTCACCGCCTATGTGCAGGGTCACCCCAGCGCAATACAGAATAAAACCATAACCGAGGGTGAATTCAGCTCGGTGGCCAATTTCGTGCTGGCCTACCAATAAGCCCGGCGTCTGCAGGAACAAGTGATGATGTCCAAATCCAAAGCGGCCTGGCTATTCGGGCTGGCGGCGTTTTATTGCCTGATCGCCATGCATATTTACTGGCCCAATCGCGGCGGCAGCGGTTTTTATCTGCCGTGGAATCTGGTCGGTGGAATTTTTATCGCCCTGACTATCCTCGGCGCGATGCTGTTCAGTCGACCGCCGTTGGCGGTTTCCGGCTTTTTTAACCGGCTGGCACTGGGTGGCCTGATTTTATTTTTGCCGCTGTTGTGGGCGCAACAACCCTGGCTGAGTGAAGCCTTACCGCGCCTGATCGGGCTGGCACTCGGCGTAATGGCCTACTTCGCGTTGCTGCAGATCCCACTCGACCGCTCACGGCGGCGCAGGCTGCTGACATTGCTGCTGGCGGCGACGGTGATCGAGGCCCTGTTCGGTCTGGTGCAATACAGCCTGCTGCAACCGGGCAACTGGATCGGCTATAACAGCCTGAAAAACCGCCCCTATGGCATCTTTCAGCAATGGAACCTGATGGCCAGCTTTATGGCCACCGGCCTGGCGCTGGCGCTGTATCTGCTGAGTAACCGTCGCCCCTTGTCGCGCAGCCTGCAAGGGTTGAGCACCAGCATACTGGTGCTGGCACCGCTGTTGCTGGTGGTGATTGCCTCGCGCGTCGGCCTGCTGGCCGCCCTGCTGCTGTCGCCGCTGCAACTGTGGATGCTGTACCGTATTAATCGCCGCCGTGCCGCCGCCGCCTTGTTGCTGCTGATTGCCGGGGTTGGCTCCGGCCTGCTGCTGGTGCTGATCAACGGCGCGACGCGGGCGATCACCGTGGCGGAGCCGATTTTCTACCGGTTGGCTTACTGGCAAGAAGCGCTACGCATGATCGCCGAGCGCCCGTGGTTTGGCTGGGGTTACGGTCATTTTCAACACGATTTTCTGCATCATTTCTACACCACCCACAGCAGCGGGATGGAAAGCGTTGCGATCAGCCACCCGCATAACGAAATTTTGCTGTGGGGCATCGAAGGCGGGCTGCTCAGCCTGAGCGGCATCGCTATCGTCTGCTGGGGGTTATGGCGTTTGCTGCAACGCACCCGGGCGTTGCCACTGCGCCCCGCTCCCTGGCTGGCAGCGCTGCCGATCCTGCTGCACATGATGGTGGAGTACCCACTTTATCTTTCCGCCGCCCATGCCGTGCTGCTGCTGGTGATCCTGCGTTCTGGCGACGTACGCCGCCGTTTGCGATTACCCCACCGCCCACAGCAAACCCTGCGCCTGCTGACCGGCATCACCGCTGTACTGATGCTGCCCTATCTGCTTAACGGCCTGCACAGCGCGCTGATCATTACCGCGGTGGAAAAAACCGGCCTGCGGCAGTTTGGCCCCATGAGCCAGGTGCTGGCGCCAACGCCCTGGCAGGTGCGATATGACTACGATGTCCAGTTGCAGCGGCTGCTGCAATATCCGCAAACCCGCGATGCCACCACCCTGTGGAGTTACCGGCAATGGGCCGAAAACGAAATCCTTGTGCGGCCGGACGCCAATATCTATATCAACCTGATAGCGGTCAGTCGCCTACTGCAACAACCCCAGCGGGCCGCCGATCTGCAGCGTCAGGCACATCGACTGTTTCCGCACGATATGCGCTTTGAGGAGTAATCATGCTTAATATTCGGTTCACCCTGCTGGGCAGCGATAACTTTTATCAATTCGGCTTACGGCTGCTACTGGAAGAGTATCTGCAAGACCTGAACAGCAGCAGCCGTAGATATCCGATCGATCTGCAGAATCTGGATCCGATCGAAATCGTGTTCCGCACCCTGGAAGATACCTGTGGCTGTGCCCGCTGCTATCAAAGCCCGCACCAGACGCCGCGCCACCGGCAAATGACCGTGCTGGTTCTCGATGAACGTGACATCCGTTATTCACACGCCCATCCGGCGCTGTTCAGCATTAACCGCCGCGATGCCACCGCCATGATCCGCAACAAGTTGCAAATGGCACTGGAGCATTTTTGCCAACAGCCCTGGGTGGCGCTGCACGCCAGCGACATCTGGAAATGTCGGCAGTGCCGCATCGCCGCCCTGAGCAGTTGCGAAAAGAAAGTGCTGAAACTGATGAGCACCGGTATGTCCGCCTGCACCATCGCCGGCATGTTAGACCGCAGCCAGAAGACCATCAGCGCCCATAAGCGCTCGGCGATGCGCAAGCTGAACGTAAACAAAAACACCGAGCTAAACAAAATGCTGTTGAATCAGATGGGGTTGAATTAAAACCGGCAGGGATCAACCCACCGCCAGTTTCTTTTGCAGGAAGATCTCCGCCAGCATGCAGCGTGCACCACCGCCGCCGAGATCTTCAATAATGTCGATCGGCCCCAGTGCCAGTCGGGCATAACCGCTAATCAACCCCTGCTGCTGCGGGGTGAAACTGGCCCAGGCGCGGGTCGACATGGCGTAAACCGGGCTGCCGTCTTCGGCGCGCAGTTCCAATACGTTGCAGGCGAACGCCTCCATCTGAGCGAAGCTGACGTCAATAAGGGTTTTTCCGCTGCGTTCCAGCGTGGCGATCAGCGCGCTTTTTTGCGCCTCATTACACAGGCTTTCAAGACAAATAATGGCGAACTGAGCGCCGACGCTCATCATCACATTGGTGTGATAGATCGGTTGATTATTACGATCCACCGCGTCAAACCAGACAATCTTATAGCCGGAGTGGCATTCAAATTCGTGGCCAACCTCCGGCGAACTGCGGGAAGACAGGCAGCAGTAAGCCAGCTTGTGCTGGTGATCCAGGATCAGTGAGCCGGTGCCTTCCAGAAAGCGTCCGGCCAATTCGTGGGTGGAAAGATCGATTCGTCGTTCAATCACAAAATCATTGGCGAGCTGCGCGATAATATCCTGGCGGCGTTCCCGTCGTCGGTTGAGCGCTTCCATCGGAAAGGTGAACAGGCTGCCGTCACCCAACAGAGCAATCCAGTTATTGGGAAATAAGGCGTCCGGCGTTTCCTGCCCGCTAATCTCATCAATCACCCTGACATCGACCCCGGCTTGCTGTAATGCAGCGACGTAGCCGTTAAAGGCAACCAATGCCTCTGCCATGTGATTTTCATTTTTCTGCGTAATCTTCTGGAAAAAATTACTGAGCAGGGTTTCCTGATTGGCGGCAAAGCCAGACGGCCTGATCATAAAAACGGATTGGGTGGTTTGCATGATATTTCTCACCGGGTTCAGGATTTTCCAAGGGCTGGCACGACACCATTATGGATAATCAACTTGAAGCCAAACAGTGTGAAAAATGACTAAATTGCTCTATATTTTTACAAATCGATACTTAACAGTGACACTTTGACAGCATGAATGATACCGATCGCCAGATCCTCGCGCTGCTGCGCGAAAACGCGCGTACCTCCGTCACCGAGATCGCCGGCAAGGTGCGAGTCTCGCGCGCAACGGTACAAAAAAGAATTGAGGCGCTGGAAGCACAGGGGATCATCACCGGCTACACCATCCGTATAAAACCGGGCGTGGAACATAACCGCATCCGTGCCTGGATGTCTGTGGCGGTAGAAGGCACCAAGGCGCAAAGCGTGTTGCAACAGCTGCGCGGTGAGCCTTCGGTCTTCACCCTGCACACCACCAACGGCAAATGGGACATTCTGGTGGAGATCCGTACCGACAGCCTGGAGAACTTCGATAAAATTTTGGGCCGCATCCGGCGCATCGCCGGTATTTCCAGTACCGAGACCAGCATCCTGCTGTCGACGCACAAGGCTTAGCGGCTCACGGGAGGTTTGACTACCCCAAATTTTAAACAGGCAATACCGCAGATGAAGGTAGGGCTAAAACGAAGCGGTAAGTGATGGCTGTTATTTAAACTCTTTATCATTACACCAATAGTATAAAGCGAAGATGCTCATCCACAGGGTATAAAACCCTACAAAAGAAAGAGCTGCGACGATAACGTCAATCAGCTGTCCACAAGGCTGGACAATCTGCAATGATGACTTATTGATAAACCATAGATTAAAACAACTGGCAGCCGCAGCTAGCGGCCTACAGGATTTTCTGCTTTCCATGCCACTCTCCTTTTACGAGTTAAATTAAAAATAAACGGTAATTGATAGCGGTTACTTAAATTCTTCCCCCTTATACCAAAAGTACAAAGCAAATACATTCATCGACAAGGTATAAAACCCGACAAAAGAAATAATCGCAACAATGATATCAAAGACATCTCCACAAAACTGGGCAATCTGCAATGATGATTGATTGACAATCCACATATTAAAGGAACAAGAGCCTACAGCTGATGGCATCCAGGATTTTCGACTTGCCATGTTATCCCCTCTTTGCGAATTTTTATTAGATGCTCGGGTAAATACTACCCGAACATTACTTACAATTACCAATGGCACTGGCCATTTACGCTGTTTGGATTGGCATCGCCCCCAAAAGCGCCCCGCCCCCTATCACCATTATCGGTACGGCCCCCGCCATTATTTCCTCGGCCAACGGCTATCTGATCTAATAAATTGCAATCAATAGTTTTCATTAACGGTTCATTTTATTAGTATCGTTTAATTGACCTACACCTTTTAACTCTATTTATTGTTAACCTGTAAAAATCTCAAAAGCAAGCCGATACCAATAAAATAAAAACGCGTAGTTCACATATTTTCAACGCTACATATAAATACATATAATAATTTAATCATTAAACAATGATTCATTAATGCAGCGATGGGAATAAGGGGGGGTGTTTTTTTAGCTTTATCACGTGCAAATACTTTTCACTTACCGATTCATTTAAATCTTATAACTGATATATAACGCACGCGGCCACTGCCGGGGAAGGCAGTGGCCGCATCAATTTAATGCTAGTGAAAATTCACATACTTAAATTACATGGTTACCCGCGGTGATACCGCCGTCAACAAGCAGGGTTTGCCCGGTCACAAACCGGCTACCTTCGCCGGCCAGCATATCGGCCCAGGCGACAATGTCGGATATTTTACCCAGTTTGCGTAATGGGTGCAGGTTCGCCAACGCGCGGAAGGCCTCTTTATCCATCAGTTCATCGTACAGCGGGGTTTCGATCACGCCCGGTGCAATGGTGTTAACCCGGATATTGTCTTTGGCAAACTCGATCGCCAAATGGCGGGTCAGCGTGTGCATACCCCCTTTGGCCACCTGTGAGGCGGAGCTTGGCGTCGCTTCAAGCGGGTGCTCTACCCACATTGAACCGATATTAATGATAGAACCGCCGCCTTGCTTGATCATGGTAGGGATCACCGCCTGTGACGCAAAGTAAGGTCCTTTTACGCCACTGGCGTAATAACGATCCAAATTCTCTTCGGTCTCATCAAGGAAAGGCTTGGGAACAAAGATACCCGCATTATTGATCAGCACATCTATCGTACCGAATTTTTCCATCGCCACCCGGGCCATATTATCACTGGTGGTTTTCAGACTAATATCTCCGGGCGCCAATGCAATGCGATCTTTATCGGCAGGGTGTTCAGCCAGAAACTTTTCTAGTTTCGACGCGGTCCGACCGTTAATCACAACATTGGCGCCCTTAGCCAGAAAGTGCTCTGCCATCGCTTTCCCCAGGCCTGAGGATGCACCGGTGATCAATACTGTTTTTTTAGCAAACATACTATTTCCTTACTTATCAAATATCATCAGGACTACTCTGCTGGGGATAACTACCTGACCGCTGAAGCAGTAATACTGAAAAATTACAGGCCGCTGACCAACCAGCGGCCCTGATTAACGCCGAGCCTTGCGAGAAACTCGCAAGGCAGATATCGCAGTTACACGCGTTGTGGCGCAACCTGAGGTTGGGCAAAAGGAGGCGACATAGGGTAAGCCGAAGGCTCGCCATGTAAGTGCCGCGACAGTGGTAACCACATCGTCAGGATCGGCGTAGTGCGATCAAATACTTTTTGCACATTAAGCTCTAATGGCAACAGGGGTTCCGCTGATGGAAGTAACGCCAGACGATCTATTGAGCGTGTCGCAACGTTACTCGGCTGGTCGCCATCAACCTTGCTGGCAACGCTCAGGATGGCGATTTGTTTCTCATCCGGCTGGTACATCAACCACACCGCCGCCAGCCCCTGCTTTTCGGCCTGCTTGCGCAGGGTCGGCCAGATGCGGGTCAGCAACTGCTCTGGGTTATCGCCATTGAATGTCCAGCGCTCGAAGCGGTTCACATGGTGAGTGGTCGCTAATGGGGTAAAGTCATGGGCGCCGATCACCTTCCAGATATGGCGATCTACCGGGCCAAAAATATCGCGGTCCCAGAATTTAACCCCCGGTTCAAACTCCAGCTCTTCACTGGTAAAACGGGCGTAATCGCTCACATTTTCCCAGGTATCAAACAAATATCGGCCACCATTAATTTGCGCGCCCGTGGCGGCATGGAAACCCAGCGGCGAATATTTACGGTTCATGCCAGGACGAATATCCATGCTGCGTCGTTCTATTTCCATTTGATCAACCAGCACCTGATTCGGAATATCGCCAACTAATTCAAAATCGGAAGTCATTGCTGCTTTGGCAAGGATCTCGCCAGTTTCATAACCTAAAATAGTCATTCGTTATCTCCTTAAAATATCCAGTACTGCTTGAGAGGAAGCTACTGTACTTCCCCCCTGCGGAATGATAAATAAGGTAAAGAACACAGGGCTTATTACATGGAGTAACAGATTGCAGCGAAAATTCGACGATCTTCAATTGGGCACGCTCGAGCTATTTTGCCTGGTCGCTGAGGTGGGCAGTTTTTCAGCGGCGGCCGTATCGTCAGGCATTACGCCAGCGGCGGTCAGTCGTTCGATCGCCCGGCTGGAAGATCGCCTGGGTGTCCGGCTGTTTGTCCGTTCCACTCGCCATATTCACCTGACCGATGCAGGCAAAGGCTTTGCTGAACAATGCCGGGAGGCGATAGCATTAATCGACAATGCAGAACGGCAGATACAAGGCCAGCAGTTGGAGCCCGCAGGGTTACTACGCATCAGTATCCCCACGCCTTACGCTCACTTTCGACTGTTGCCGGTCCTGGCGGCCTTTAGCCAACGCTACCCTAAAATTCAGTTGGCACTGAACCTTAACAACTACAACGTTGACCTTACGGATGGCGGATACGATCTGGCGATCCGCGGTTATCACCCCGCTGACTCAAACCTGATTGCCCGTAAGCTGGAAGATGCCGAGTTGGTGGTGGTTGCCTCTGCCGATTATCTGGCGCGGGCCGGTGAACCCAAGCAACCGGAAGATCTGGCCCAACATAACTGCATTCAGTTTGAGCTGCCCAGCACCGGCAAAAGCGCCCCCTGGACGCTTAAGCACAATAATAAATTGATCGATGTCGCCACTCGCGGCAATGCCAGCTGCAATGGGGATTTTTTGGGCGGGCTGACGCTGGCAAAACATGGCATGGGGGTATTTCAGACTTACCGTTTTACCGTAGAAGAGCTGCTGGCGAGCGGCCAACTGGTGGAGATCCTGACGGAATATGGCGGAGCCACGCGGCCCTTTATTATGGTCTACCCGCACCAGCGGCATAAGTCGCTGGCGCTGCGCAGCCTGATGGATTTTTTAGTGGCGACGCTGCAACCGGCTTCAGCCTAATCATGCTCCACCGGTTTGCTTAATGCCCGTCAGCCTTTATGCTCCATAGCCGGCAAGATAACCTTCGTGCATGGCCGCCAGGCCATTGCGCACCTGCTTAGCATCGCCAATGACCTGGGTTAAAATCCCCGCCTCATTCAGCGGGGTTTCCAGTTTGTTGACCGAACGGGAGCCTGCTGCCACCACTACGGTATCAACATCATCCAGCCTGATCTGTTTACCGTTTTTCTCAATGGCGACATAATCATCGCCAATACCGACCACTTTTGCCGATTTGATCACATCCATACGGTAATGGCGAATAGCCTCTTTAAGGCCTATTTTAGTTTCTCGCTCCAGGCCCGGAAGGATCTCATTGCGCATCTCCACAATGGTAATAGAACTGCCGCAAAAGGCCATGTACTCGGCAGTTTCTACCCCCACAGAGCCACCGCCGATCACCACGACATTCTCACCAAACGGCGCATCCTGCGTTAATATCTTGTTAGCCTGCACAACACTTTGACGTTCAATCCCGCTAACAGGCGGTAAAATCGGTTGGCTGCCGGTGGCAATAATCACCTTATCCGGGGCTAACGCCACAATCTCTTCCACCTCAGGGGCTGAGTTAAGCTTTATGGTTATATTCAGGCGTTTCATTTCGCTGATTTGCCATTTAACCAGCGACACCAACTCGCCTTTAGATAAAGGTAAACTGGCGATTAACCAGGTTCCCCCCAGTCGGTCTGATTTTTCATACAGGGTAACGTCGTGCCCTTTTCGCGCGGCCGTAATAGCGGCTTCACAACCGGCAATGCCGCCGCCGATAATTACGATGTTCTTCTTATCGACGGCTTTAGTCAGATCCAGCTGATATTCACGATTGATTTCTGGATTGACCATACAACGACAGATTTCCCCACGGACATTGTTACCAATACAGCCCTGATTACAGCCAATGCAGTGGCGGATTTCATCCCAGCGGCCTGTCAATACCTTATTGGGCAGATCGGGATCCGCAAGAGAGGCGCGTGCCATACCGACAAAATCGCTCTTCCCTGATAACAGGGTAGTTTCAGCCAGGTCGGCATCATTAATCCGCCCGGTGGTGATCACCGGGATACTGACTATTTTTTTGATTTCCTCGGCAATATCGACGAAAGGAGCATTCCCCACCTGGAAAGGTTCAACAATATTGTTTGAGACGGTGACAATGCCCTGAGAGCAATTGATGGCATCGATACCCAGTTCTTCCATCCTTTTGACGATCACCCGGGTTTCTGCGATTGATAGCCCACCGGGGACAAACTCCTTGGTGGATAACCTGACCAATACCGGAAAATCCTCCCCAACCTTAGCCCTGACGTCCTTAACAATCTCTTCCAGAAACCGCATGCGATCTCTCAAACTCCCGCCATACTCATCAGTTCGATGATTGGTGTATTTAGACAAAAAGTTTGAAATAAGGAAGCCATGCGCAGCATAAATTTCTACTGCGTCAAAATTGGCCTTTTTAAGGTTTCTGGCCGTATCACCAAATTGAGAAACGATTTTTTTGATTTCCGGGATGGTCATCTCTCTCGGTTTAAACTCACCATAAACGTCTTTCAGCGCTGAGGAACTGACGGCATTTTCTCTTGGGTGCCCATGATAAATTTCTCTGCCTGCATGGGATATTTGCGCCGCAATCTTTGCACCGGCTTGATGTACACGCCGTGTCAATTCCGTATGGTTTTTTATCAGATCGTCGTTCCAAATCCCCAGTGCCCGGGGGAAATAACCGACGTGTGGTGCTATGGCATAATACTCCGTGATGATCATCGCCCATCCACCCTGGGCTTTACGCGCTAAATAGGCCATCAGTTGCTCAGTGGCATAACCTTCATCGGTGGCCGTCAGGGTTGAAATAGAGGTTACAATCATCCGGTTTGCTAACCTGAGATTGCCAATCTTGCCAGGTGTAAATAATTTGATAAACATAATATGTCTTCTTAATTTAATTATTCCTGGCGCCATTTAACCCTAAATAGTTAGTTTTATTTTTGATTATGCGTGCCTGTTTTCCAATATGTTATTTTTGGTTTGTTTTGTTAACGGCCGGAGGGAATATTGGGATTTGAAAGAAAAAACTCATGGGGTTCTTTATGATTATTGCTATTTATTATGAATATTGCGCGTTATTTAAAACATAACGCGCAATATGTGATTTTGTTAAATTATCAGGCTGACTTTACTGTTATCGCGCCAAACACCATCATCGCGTAAAATCCGTCCCAATACTCTTCGAAATACGTTATTTTTCCATGGTGGACTTCTACAAACGCATGTATGTCCTGATGATAGGGTTTATTATCAGGAACCGTAATTGCATCCCCGGTGTATTCGAAAAGAAACTTTTTAGATCCACTCAGTGAGTAACAACCCCAATCACTCAAGGGATTAATCTTGTAATCGCGTAACGCAGACTGCAAGCCCTTGGCATATTTTAAAATCGCTGACCTACCTTCAACTCTTTTAGGAAATCCAAATTCTTCACCTGGCGCAAAAGGAAACTCAATAACAGCATCCTCAGCAAACAAGTCGATGATCTTTTCCGGATTATTGGCAAAGTTATCCAACATCTTTTTCATCAGCTCAGCGGCATGTTTTAACTCGTTATGGTGCATGATTCGTTTCCTCATTATTGCGAATTAAGTTCATCTAAATCCTCTTGAGTCAGGGATGTCCCTTCACCGCAAGAAAACTCCGACAAATACGACCACCTACACAGCAGATAAATTATAGTTTAAAAAAACGCTGTAAATATAGCGCCGATCAAATGTGAAATTACATCATGTAATCTATATAACCCGAGAAAGATCATCCCAGCAGCAAGAAATTAAAATTAACATTATTTTTATTGAGAAATATCATATCTGCAGAGAGTATTTGCTAATGCCGCCAATAAAATGGTCATAATCGCCACATCAGGCTATTGAATGCGCAGGCAATCATAATAAATAGCAGGGTATTTACTTTCATTGATTGAGAAGGTTAAGGATGAAATCTGACGGATTAGTTTATACCGATGAAAAAGAACTAGAGCGTTCTTCACGTTGTTGGGAGTATGGACGGGTCGATCGCGTGCGGGTCAGCGGCCCTCATGAAGCACGTTTGGTTCGTCCAGCCCATACCTTGATCGTCTATGACGGTTATCACTCGGCCGATGGCAGCACCACCATCAACGGTGACGTTTGGTTCGACCAAAAACGCACGTCGGCAACACGGGTTATAGGCCAGGTCGCCGATATCATTCCATCAGGGTGCGATTTTGACGCCATGAGCTATGCCGAAGGCACATTAAGCTATACCGCAATCTCGATTTCACCACGGTTGATTGAGTTAATGCCTGGCGGAAAAGCAGGCCTGATCATTGAACCTGGGGCAAACCTGCGCAACCCGGTGCTTAAACAGTTATGCCTTGGTCTGCAGCAAAGTGACAGCGAGCTGCACGCCGCTTCACTGATGATTGCCATGTTGGCTGAAGCTGCACGTTATCAGCACGCGGCAATACCGGACCGGCAACACCGTGAAATTCTTTCCCGGCCGGTGCGCGAACTGCTGGCCAGTTATATAGAAGACAACCTGGGTGAGAATATTACCTTGCAGGCCCTGGCGAAGATTGCCAACCTGAGCATTTTTCATTTTTCTCGTGCCTTTCGGCAACACTTTGGCCTGCCGCCCTACCAATATGTCTTATCACGGCGCCTGGAGCGGGCCCGTCAGCAAGTCACCCAAACGGCACTCACACTGACCGCCATTGCCCTGCAGTGCGGTTTTAGTTCACCCGGGCAATTCAGTACCCAATTTCGCCGTTACTTTGGCCAGACCCCTTCCGCTATGCGGAATAATCTTGGGAGGTAAGTACCACCAGGCCTCCCATCGGCTGGCACCAGCGCAATCTACATTGCCATTCGCCGGACTTTATTGCCCCTGCACAGCCAAAGCCTGAGCACAGGCCCAGGCCGAGCTCCAGGCCCACTGGAAGTTATAGCCCCCCAGCCACCCTGTCACATCCACCACTTCGCCGATAAAGTACAGGCCCGGCACCTTGGCGGCCTCCATCGTCTTGGAAGAAAGCTCTTTGGTATCCACACCGCCGAGCGTCACTTCTGCAGTACGGTAGCCTTCGGTGCCGTTCGGCTGCACGCGCCAATTCTGCAAAGTATCTACCAGCTCAGACTGCTGCGTCGGGTTCAACTGCTTCAGCGTGACTTCCGGTAATTGCCCTAACGTCTGCAGACACTCCACCAGACGCTTCGGCAGGTGCAGCGCAAGGGTGTTTTTCAGACTTTGATTCGGGTGAGCCTGGCGTTGCTCGTTAAGGAAGTCCGCCAGATCAAGCGCAGGAAGTAAGTTAACGCTTACAAACTCACCGGGTTGCCAGTAGCTGGAAAGTTGTAATACCGCCGGACCAGACAGGCCACGGTGGGTGAAAAGCAGGCTTTCGCGGAAGCTGACGCCATTTTCGGCAGTGATCACCGCAGGCACAGAGACACCAGACAGGGTCTGCAGATGTTCCAGCAACGGTTTATGCAGCGTAAAAGGCACCAGCGCGGCACGCGTCGGCAGTACTTTCAGGCCAAACTGCTCCGCCAGCTTGTAGCCGAACGGCGTAGCCCCCAGTCCCGGCATCGACAGACCACCGCTGGCCACCACAAGTGAGCGAGCACTCACTTTCTCACCATTCAGTGCCAGTTCGAAGCCTTCGGCGGTTTTTTCGACGCCCAGCACTTCGCTACGCAGGCGCGTTGTCACCTGACCCAGCTCACACTCTTTGACCAGCAGTTCGACCACCTGCTGCGCCGAGTCGTCGCAGAACAGTTGCCCCAGCGTTTTCTCGTGGTAGGCAATGCCGTGGCGGTTGATCAGATCGATAAAATCCCACTGGGTGTAACGCGCCAGTGCCGATTTACAAAAATGCGGGTTATTCGACAGGTAAGCGGCCGGTTCGGTGTACATATTGGTAAAGTTACAGCGTCCGCCGCCGGACATCAGGATTTTGCGGCCCGGTTTTTTGCCGTTGTCGAGCAGCAGCACCCGGCAACCGAGTTGCCCTGCCTGCGCCGCGCAAAACATGCCCGCTGCGCCCGCACCTATTACCACGACATCAAACTGTTCCACCTGCGCCTCTCTGAATAAAAATCACAATCGCGACAAAAGGCCGCCATATTAAGCCGAATCGCTACCGGTAACCGGCAACTTTACGGCGGCAGATTGTAAAGCCATGACACCGACAACACCATAGTAAGAAAATATTACAACGGGCAAGACAGCATAACGCACTGATATTTCATATCTTTGTCATACCACTGCCATCATTTCGTCATATCTAAATCAAAAAAACGTCATATTTTCCTTTTCCCCGGCCCCGGTTGTCACGGATAATGCGCGGCGTTCATGTCCACAAACTGGCGTAACGCTTATGCTGCATTTGTTCGCTGGCCTGGATTTCCATACCGGCCTGATGTTAATTCTCGCATTGTTGTTCGTGTTGTTTTATGAAGCCATTAACGGTTTTCATGATACGGCCAATGCGGTTGCTACAGTAATCTATACCCGTGCCATGCGCTCGCAACTTGCGGTCGTGATGGCTGGTTTGTTCAACTTTCTTGGCGTAATGCTCGGTGGTTTGAGTGTTGCTTACGCCATTGTTCACCTGTTGCCAACAGACCTGTTGTTGAACGTCAGTTCAGCACACGGATTAGCCATGGTATTTTCCATGCTGCTGGCGGCTATTATCTGGAATCTCGGCACCTGGTATTTCGGTCTGCCGGCCTCCAGTTCCCATACGCTGATTGGCGCAATTATTGGTGTAGGTTTAACCAACGCACTGATGACCCACACTTCGGTGGTGGATGCGCTTAACGTACCGAAAATGATTGGTATTTTCCTGTCATTGCTCATCTCGCCGCTGGTTGGCATGATGGTCGCCGGGTTGATGGTGTTTGCCTTGCGCCGCTATTGGAGTGGCACCAAGAAACGCCAGCGTATCCACATGACGCCTGCTGAACGTGAAAAGGTCGACGGCAAACGCAAGCCGCCGTTCTGGACCCGTATCGCACTGATCCTGTCGGCTATCGGCGTCAGCTTCTCGCACGGCGCCAACGACGGCCAGAAAGGTATCGGCCTGATTATGCTGGTGCTGATCGGCGTGGCTCCGGCCGGCTTCGTGCTTAATATGAATGCAACCGGTTATGACATCACCCGTACGCGTGATGCCGTTGCCCACCTGCAGCAATATTACCAACAGCACAGTGACGCCCTGTCACACGTGGTGGCTCTGACTCCGTTGGTGCCAAGCCCGGATGAGGACGTCTCGCCGGATAAACCCGTCGAGTTCCATTGTGACAGTGCCCGCGCCATGCCGGCGATTCAGCTTGCCTCAGGTTTGCTGAACAACCTGCAAAGTTACGATCAACTGACGGTAGATCAACGCAGCCACCTGCGTCGCCTGCTGATGTGCGTAACGGATACCGCGGACAAGGTCGCCAAACTGCCGGAAACCTCTAGCCAGGACCAACGCTTCCTGAAAAACCTGCGTCAGGATCTGCTGCAAACCGTTGAGTATGCACCGATCTGGATTATCGTCGCGGTAGCTCTGGCGTTGTCACTCGGTACTATGGTGGGTTGGCAGCGCGTTGCGACTACCATTGGCGAGAAGATCGGTAAGAAGGGCATGACCTACGCTCAGGGCGTGTCGGCTCAGATGACCGCAGCCTTGTCGATTGGCGTGGCCAGCTATACCGGTATGCCGGTTTCCACCACCCACGTCCTCTCTTCGGCAGTCGCCGGGACGATGATTGTGGACGGCGGCGGCGTGCAGAGTAAAACCGTGAAGAACATCCTGTTGGCCTGGTTATTGACCCTGCCAATCTCGATTCTGCTTTCCGGTTCACTGTACTGGTTGGCGCTTAAAGTGATTTAAGCAGCTCGCTCCATGTGAAAGGCGGCCCTGGTGGCCGCCTTTTCTTTGTCTGTCGTCGGAAAAACCGGCCGGATTTAATACCAAATCATCAACGCCAGCAGGCTGATCACCACCAGTCCACACAGCGCGGAGGTCAGCATAAACTGCCCACGCACCCGCTCACAGCGGCGAATAAACTCCGGATCGTGATGTTCTGTATAGCGCTGCGAGAAGATATAGCGCACCAGCCGTATCTGTTTACTCGGCTGACCGTGGGCGGTAAAGAAGCCACCGCCGTCGACATACTGATACAGCAGCGGGTCGCAGCCGCGCAAAACCACTAACAGCGCGCGCAGAGAAGAGTAATACCGCACCATGTTTAACACACACACCACACACAGAGCCCAAAACAGCGCGACGGTACTGATCATGATTGCCTCCTCAAGGCGTTGTTATCCACGGCGCTCCGCCGGGTCCAACTGCCCTACCTCTATACCATTACTGCGGGAGCCTACCGCTCCGATCCCCTTGGCACCGCACAGGCCGCGCAAAACCCACCGCCTCTGGAGGTCACCCATCGTTATGCAGATGCACATCGCGCAGGTTTGGCTCAGAGGAGTAATGATAAGGCCCATATTCATTATTGTAGGTTATTGAAACGCAACTGGCCTGAGCAGTAGATAAAATTTACCGTAACCCGCCAATTTGTCATCTATCGATTGGTTATAACTGATTCCCGCCCTGACTGATGGCTGACGGCCTTTTCCCCTGCCCAATGGGCTATTTGGGACTATACTCTGTTTAAGAATGCTTATATTTCAATCGGTCAACCTGCCAATAGCACCACGGGCGATAGGATTTTCTGCCGGGCGGGTGTAAAACTGACAGAGTAGCGATAAAGAGATTTTTTGATGCGGTGCAGTGTGATCGCCCCAACATATCATTATGTTATCTGAATGATAAAATGAAACCTAAAGCGCCAGGCTGGTACGCTGATGCCTGCTAACTTTTAATCGGCATTATATGGAAGGAGTATTCTCATGGCTTACAAACACATTCTGATCGCGGTAGACCTATCCCCAGAAAGCAAAATTCTGGTAGAAAAAGCCGTATCTATGGCGCGTCCGTACAACGCCAAAGTTTCCCTGATCCACGTAGATGTTAACTATTCCGACCTGTATACCGGCCTGATCGACGTTAATCTCGGCGATATGCAAAAACGTATCTCGGAAGAAACGCATCACGCCTTGACCGAACTGTCACAAAACGCCGGCTATCCGATTACCGAAACCCTGAGCGGCAGCGGCGATTTGGCGCAGGTGCTGGTCGATGCTATCAAGAAATACGATATGGACCTGGTCCTGTGCGGCCACCACCAGGATTTCTGGAGCAAGCTGATGTCCTCCGCACGCCAGTTGATCAACACCGTGCACATCGACATGCTGATCGTGCCGCTACGTGACGAAGAAGAAAAAGCTGAAGATTAAGTAAGCGCCCACTAACATTAGTCCCCAACGCCCGCAGCCGCGGGCGTTTTTCGTTCTTCCGCCATCATTAATCGCTTGATAATCAACCGCCCTCCAGTGATATAGTCGCTAAAGACACAACATCATTCCCCACGCTTTACCCATACCAATATCTATAAAAATAGTGGGGGAAAATTAATGCAAAAGGAGTTATCCATGGAACATGCCTTATCGGTAGAATCATTCTTGTCCTCACTACAACAGCATAATCCTCATCAGCCAGAATTTTTACAGGCGGTCAGAGAAGTCTTCACCTCGCTGTGGCCGTTTATCGAGCGCAACCCGCGTTATCGTGAATACGCCCTGCTGGAGCGCTTGGTTGAGCCGGAACGCACCATTCAGTTCCGGGTCAGTTGGGTGGACGATCGCGGCCAGGTACAGGTTAACCGCGCCTGGCGCGTGCAGTTCAACTCCGCCATTGGGCCCTATAAAGGTGGCATGCGTTTTCACCCGTCGGTCAATTTATCGATCCTGAAATTCCTCGGTTTTGAACAGACCTTCAAAAATGCACTGACCACATTACCGATGGGCGGCGGGAAAGGCGGTTCGGACTTTGATCCGAAAGGAAAAAGCCAGGCGGAGATCATGCGTTTCTGCCAGTCGCTGATGACCGAGTTGTACCGCCATCTGGGGCCAGACACCGACGTGCCCGCCGGAGATATCGGCGTTGGCGGTCGTGAGGTCGGCTTTATGAGCGGCATGATGAAAAAACTGTCCAACAACACCGCCTGCGTGTTTACCGGCAAGGGGTTGTCATTCGGTGGCAGTTTGATCCGCCCGGAAGCCACCGGCTATGGCCTGGTGTACTTCACCGACGCTATGCTGCAGCGTCACGGATTAGGCTTTGAAGGCATGCGGGTGGCGGTATCCGGGTCAGGCAATGTGGCGCAGTACACCATTGAGAAGGCGCTGGAGCTGGATGCGCGCGTCATCACCGTGTCTGACTCCGGCGGCACCCTGGTCGACGAAGCCGGTTTCACCACTGAAAAACTGGCCCATTTGGTGGAGATCAAGAATCAGCGCTATGGCCGGGTGGAAGATTACGCCCGCGAGCGCGGCCTGACCTATCTGGCCGGTCAGCAGCCATGGAGCATCCCGGTGGATATCGCCCTGCCGTGCGCCACCCAAAACGAGCTGGATCTGGAAGCCGCCCAAATGCTGATCCGTAACGGGGTAAAAGCCGTGGCCGAGGGCGCCAATATGCCGACCACCATTCAGGCGACAGACGCATTCCTGGACGCCGGCGTGTTGTTTGCCCCTGGCAAAGCCGCCAACGCCGGTGGGGTCGCGACCTCCGGCCTGGAGATGGCGCAGAATGCCGCGCGCATCGGCTGGCGAGCGGAGAAAGTGGATGTACGTTTACAACATATCATGGCGGATATTCATCACGCCTGCGTGGAATACGGCGGTGAGGGCAAGCAAACTCACTACGTACACGGCGCCAATATTGCCGGATTCGTCAAGGTTGCCGACGCCATGCTGGCGCAGGGCGTGCTGTAATCACTCAATAAGGTGATGTTGTTCACACATTGCTTAAATGTTTCAATGCCGGCGCTCAGACCGGCATTTTTTCCGCCAAAAAGCGATGTTCCTTCGCTCCAATCATTGCAAATATGTAAAACAATATGAGTTATATTGTTAATTAACTGATGATTTTAGGTGGTAAAATTACCACCCCTAAATTATTAAACATTTAATTAACATAAAAATCGCTATAATTTTACCTCAATGTGCACAGCTCACAGTTTTCAAATTCGGGTTACGCCCCCTCTTCCTTTCCTTTGTAATCTGCTCAGGTGGAAAAACAACCACCCCTACAGATAAAAAAGGTACAGCGAATGAAATTTAACCTCGCATTATTAAATGCATGTGTGGTTTCTGCGTGCATGTTATCAACAACACCTGCCTTAGCTGCTGAAAAGTACGAGATCGCCGTGGTTGCCAAAGTGACCGGCATTCCCTGGTTCAACCGTATGGAAGTCGGCGTCAACGAAGCGGCGAAAAAGCTCGACGTTAATGCCTACCAGACCGGGCCTTCTACCCCAGACCCGGCAGCACAGGTCAAAGTGATTGAAGACCTGATCGCCAAGAACGTTAACGCCATCATCGTGGTGCCTAACGACGCCAAGGTACTGGAACCGGTGCTGAAGAAGGCCCGCGAGAAAGGCATCGTGGTACTGACCCATGAATCCCCGGACCAGCAGATTGGCCAGTGGGACATTGAAACCATCGACAGCGAGAAGTATGCGCAAGCCAACGTCGATGAGCTGGCAAAAGACATGGGCGGCAAAGGTGGCTATGCCATTTACGTCGGCTCGCTGACCGTGCCGCTGCACAACGCCTGGGCGGATTCCGCCATCAAGTACCAGAAAGCCAAATACCCGGACATGTTCGAAGTGACTTCGCGCCTGCCGGTGGCGGAAAGTATCGATAAATCCTACGCCACTACGCTGGATTTGATGAAAACCTATCCGCAGATGAAAGGCATTATCGGTTTCGGCTCCCTCGGCCCGATCGGTGCCGGTCAGGCGGTCGCCAAGAAGCGCGCCAAGGACAAAATTGCCGTGGTGGGTATTGCCATGCCGGCGCAAGCCGCACCTTACCTGATGCGCGGCGACATCAAGAAAGCGCTGCTGTGGGACCCGAAAGATGCCGGCTACGCGCTGGTGACCGTCGCCGACCAACTGTTGCAGGGCAAGGAAGTGACCAAAGACTTGTCGATCGAAGGTTTGGGTAAAGCCGACGTCGATATGGATAAGAAAGTGATTCGGTTTAATAAAATTCTTGAAGTTACCAAAGATAATGCCAAATCACTGGGCTTTTAACCTTAAGTAATATTTCGCCACACCGGGAAAATCATTAAATAACGTCGGCGCGCAGCCCACCGCGCCCGACGATAATAAAAACCTGCACAGGTTAACGCTATGACCACATCCACCGCATTTATCAGCCTGGAAAATATCAGTAAACAATTTCCAGGCGTGCTGGCACTGGACCAGATCAACCTGACTCTAAATAAAGGCGAAGTGCACTGCCTGGCCGGACAAAATGGCTGTGGCAAAAGCACCATAATTAAAATTATTTCCGGCGTTTACCAGCCGGAAAAAGGCGCCAATATTTCACTGGAAGGCAAACTGTTTCATTCCCTGACGCCGCAGCTATCCGGTTATTACGGCATTCAGGTGATTTATCAGGATCTGTCTTTATTCCCCAATCTGACGGTGGCGGAAAATATCGCCATTCACCGCTACCTGCCCGGCGGCCATTTCTGGGTACGCAAGCGGATAATGCGTCAGACGGCACTGGACGCCATGGCGCGCGTCGGCGTGCATATCGATCCCGACAAGAAAGTCGAAAAGCTGTCGATTGCCGATCGGCAACTGGTGGCGATTTGCCGCGCCATTGCCGCCGAAGCGCGGCTGGTGATCATGGATGAACCTACCGCCTCGCTGACGCGTCAGGAGGTCAACGGCCTGCTGCGGGTGGTCAACGAACTGAAAGCGGCGGGCATCTGCGTGGTGTTTGTCAGCCACCGGCTGGATGAAGTGATGGAAGTCGCCGACCGCATCAGCGTGATGCGCGACGGCAAGCTGGTCGGCACCTACCCGGCAAGTGAGCTGGACAGTCATGAACTGGCGTTCCTGATGACGGGCCAACGCTTTCACTACAGCCAGTTACCCCCACGGGCAGAAGCCGACGGTGCGCCGCGACTCGAAGTGCGCAATCTCAGCCGACGTGGCAAATATCAGGACATCAATCTTTCCCTGCACGGCGGCGAGATCGTTTCGATCGTCGGGTTGCTTGGCGCAGGGCGCACCGAGCTGTGCCTCAGCCTGTTCGGCATGACCCGGCCAGACAGCGGTGAGATCAGGATCGACGGCCAACCGGTACGGCTACACAACAACCGCGAAGCGGTGCGCCAGGGCATCGGTTATGTGTCGGAGGATCGTCTGACGCAGGGATTGATCATGGAGCAGTCGATCTACGACAACACCATCGTCACGGTGTTTGATCAACTGCATACCCCGCTCGGGCTGCTGGATCATGCCAAAGCCGCCGGGTTGGTTAACCGCCTGATCCGCGATCTGAACATCAAGGTGTCCGACAGCGCGCTGCCGGTCAAAACCCTGTCCGGCGGCAACGCCCAGCGTATCGCCATCGCCAAGTGGGTAGCGACGCAGCCGAAGATCCTGATCCTCGACTCGCCGACCGTTGGGGTAGATATCGCCAACAAAGAGGGGATCTACCAGATCGCCAAAGATCTGGCGGCACTCGGCATGGCGGTGTTGATGATCTGCGACGAGATCCCGGAAGCCTATTACAACAGCCATCGGGTGATGGTGATGCGCAAAGGTGAGTTGATCGCCGAGTTTTCGCCGCACCACAGTACCGAACAACAGATCGCCGAGGTGGTGAATGGATAAGTCATTACTGGCCCGCCTGGCCGGGCGGCATGAGTTTTACCTTGGCCTGCTGGTGTTGCTGCTGGCCATCGGCCTGAGCGTCAGCACCAGCGAATTTCTGACGCTGGGCAACCTGACCGACGTGGCCACCAGCTACGCCATTCTCGGCATTCTCGCCTGCGGCCTGTTCGTGGTGCTGATTGCCGGTGGTATCGACATTTCGTTCCCGGCGATCACCGCTATCGCCCAGTACGTGATGGCCAGTTGGGTGATCCAGCACGGCGGCGGTTTCCCGCTGGCGTTCGTTCTGGCAATGGGCGTCGGTCTGCTGCTCGGGTTGGTGAACGGTTTTCTGGTCTACTGGCTGAAAGTGCCGGCGATCATCATCACCATCGCCACGCTGAACCTGTTCTACGGCCTGCTGGTGTACGCCACCAACGGCACCTGGCTGTATGGGTTCCCCGATTGGTTTATGGACGGCATCAGTTGGTTCTCGTTCCAGGGCACTGATGGCTATGACTACGGCCTGACGCTGCCGCTGCTGTGCCTGCTGGCAGTGATTATCGTCACCGGCGTGCTGATGAACTTCACGCGTCTCGGCCGCCAGATTTTTGCCATGGGCGGTAACCGCGATGCGGCGTCGCGCCTGGGGCTGAACCTGCTGCGGCTGCACTTCTACGTTTACGGTTACATGGGCATTCTGGCTGGCATTGCCGCGGTGGTACAGGCGCAGATCACTCAGTCGGTGGCCCCCAATTCGCTGCTCGGCTTCGAACTGACGGTACTGGCGGCGGTGGTACTGGGCGGCACCAGCATGACCGGCGGCCGCGGCTCGCTGACCGGTACGCTGCTGGGTGTGGTGTTGCTGGCCTTCCTGCAGAACGGTCTGACGCTGCTTAGCGTATCGGCCTATTGGCACCAGGTGTTCAGCGGCGCGATCATTTTGATCAGCATCAGCAGCACCGCCTGGAATGAAAAACGCAAGCTGGCCAAGGAGCTATGACATGATCCCATTAACCCGCCTGATCCCAAACGATCGGATCATCCGCCTGCAAAGCGCGATCATTATCATCGTGGCGCTGCTGTTCGCCGGGCTGCTTGGATCGCGTTTCTTCAGCCTCGGTAATTTCCAGTCGATCGCCTCGCAATTGCCGATCCTCGGCATGTTGGCGCTGGGCATGGGTATTACCATGCTGACCGGCGGTATCAATCTGTCGATTATCGCCGGTGCCAACGCCTGCTCGCTGGTGATGGCGGCCGTTATCGTCAGCCACCCGGATCAACCGCTGTTTCTGGTGCTGGCGCTGCTGGCCGGGTTACTGGTCGCCGTCGCCATTGGCGCGCTTAACGGCGTGCTGGTCGCCTGGGTTGGCGTTTCACCGATCCTTGCCACGCTCGGCACCATGACGCTGATCACCGGCCTGAACATTCTGCTGTCCAATGGCGCGGTGATCTCCGGTTTCCCGGCGGCGATTCAGTATCTCGGCAACGGCAGCCTGCTCGGCATTCCGGTGGCGCTGCTGCTGTTCCTGCTGGTTTCGGTGGGCCTGTGGCTGCTGCTGGAACACACCACGCTGGGGCGCAGCCTGTATCTGGTCGGCTCCAACGAGCAGGCCACCCGTTTCAGCGGGGTGAATACCGCCCGGGTGCAAATCGCGGTGTATATCCTGTCGGCCCTGCTCGGCTGGGGTGCGGCACTGCTGATGATGGCCAAATTCAACTCGGCCAAGGCCGGCTACGGCGAATCCTATCTGCTGGTGACCATTCTGGCCTCGGTGCTGGGGGGGATTAACCCGGATGGCGGATTTGGCCGGGTGCTCGGGCTGGTGCTGGCACTGATTGTGCTGCAAATGCTGGAGAGCGGCCTCAACCTGCTGGGCGTCAGCAGCTATCTGACCATGGCCCTGTGGGGTGCGGTGCTGATCTTGTTTATCGCATTACAGAATCGAAAAGCCTGACTGGAGAAAAATAATGGCGAGCTATTTTATTGGCGTAGATGTAGGCACCGGGAGTGCGCGCGCAGGGGTATTCGATCTCAACGGCCACATGGTCGGACAGGCCAGCCGAACCATCGATCTGTACCGCCCGAAGGCCGACTTTGTTGAACAGTCCTCGGACAATATCTGGCAGGCGGTGTGCAACGCAGTACGTGATGCGGTCAATCAGGCCGACATCAACCCGATCCAGGTCAAAGGGCTGGGCTTTGACGCCACCTGCTCCCTGGTGGTGCTGGACAAAGAGGGTCAGCCGTTGACCGTCAGCCCGTCCGGCCGTACCGAGCAGAACATTATCGTGTGGATGGATCACCGGGCGATCACCCAGGCCGAGCGCATAAATGCCACCAAACACCGGGTACTGGATTTCGTCGGCGGCATCATCTCGCCGGAAATGCAGACCCCCAAAATGCTGTGGCTGAAGCAGCATATGCCGACCACCTGGGCCAACGCCGGTTATCTGTTTGACCTGCCGGACTTTCTGACCTGGCGCGCCACTCAGGACGCCACCCGTTCGTTGTGTTCGACAGTGTGCAAATGGACTTATCTCGGCCATGAACAACGCTGGGACAAGAGCTATTTCAAACAGATTGGGCTGGAAGAGGTACTGGAACACGATGCCGCCAAGATCGGCAGCGACGTCAAAATGATGGGTGAACCGCTCGGTCACGGCCTCACCCAGCGCGCCGCCAGTGAGATGGGATTGATTGCCGGTACCGCGGTCAGCGTGTCGATCATTGATGCCCACGCCGGTACCCTCGGCACGCTGGGTGCCACCGGGGTTTCCGGTGAAGTGGCGGACTTTAATCGCCGCGTCGCGCTGATCGGCGGCACCTCCACCGGACATATGGCGATGTCGCGCACCGCACGCTTTATCCCCGGCGTGTGGGGGCCGTATTACTCGGCCATTCTGCCGGAATACTGGCTGAACGAAGGCGGCCAGTCCGCCACCGGCGCACTGATTGACCACATGATCCAATCGCACCCTTGTTATCAGGAGTTGCTGGCGCAGGCAAAAACGCAGGGCCTGACCATCTATGAAGTGCTGAACGCCCTGCTGCGTCGTATGGCGGGTGAGCCGGAGGACATCGCCTACCTGACCAAAGACATTCATATGCTGCCGTATTTCCACGGCAACCGCTCGCCGCGCGCCAACCCGACGCTGACCGGCACCCTGACCGGGCTGAAGCTGTCACGCACCCCGGAAGACATGGCGCTGCACTATCTGGCGACCATCCAGGCCATCGCGCTCGGCACCCGCCATATTATCGAAACCATGAACCAAAGCGGTTACAGCATTGATACCATCATGGCCAGCGGCGGCGGCACCAAGAACCCGATTTTCGTGCAGGAACATGCCAACGCCACCGGCTGTGCCATGCTGCTGCCGGAAGAGAGCGAGGCAATGCTGTTGGGCGGCGCGATGATGGGCACCGTGGCGGCCGGAGTGTTCGAAACCCTGCCGGAAGCGATGAGCGCCATGAGCCGCATCGGCAAAACCGTGACGCCGCAGACCAACAAGATCAAGCGCTATTACGATCGTAAATATCGTGTGTTCCATGAGCTGTATAACGACCACATGAAATACCGCCAACTGATGCAGGAGGAAGCCTGATGCAGCAGGAATGGCAGCGAGCCACACAGGCCTGGGCGGTCTACAGCCGGGAGTTGGCCCAGTTGGGTCAACGCATCGACGCGCAGACCTGGCAGCGGCTGCTGACCCGGTTGGCGGAGTGTCGGGGCAAGATTGTGGTCACCGGCGTCGGTACCTCCGGCATCGCAGCCCGCAAGATTGCCCATATGCTGGCCTGCGTGGAGCGGCCGGCCATCTACCTGAACGCCACCGATGCGGCGCACGGCGATCTGGGCTTCCTGCGCGGCGATGACCTGATGATTCTGATTTCGCGCGGCGGCAATTCCGACGAGTTGACCCGGCTGCTGCCGACGCTACAGGCCAAGGGCGTGCCCTTGATTGGCGTGACGGAAAATCCGGATTCGGCAATCGCCCAGGCGGCAGAGTTGGTGATCCGCACCGGGGTAGAAAATGAGATAGATCCGCTGAATATGCTGGCAACCACCTCTATCGTGCTGGTATTGGCGATTTTCGACGCGGCCTGTGCCTGTTTGATGGAACGCAGTGGCTACAACAAAGAAACGCTGCTGGCGGTACACCCAGGCGGGGATGTCGGCAAACGGTTACTGCAGGGGCATTAAGGTAACAGGGC
The DNA here is from genome assembly GCF_002607755.1 of Serratia sp. BW106. Taxonomy (NCBI): domain Bacteria; kingdom Pseudomonadati; phylum Pseudomonadota; class Gammaproteobacteria; order Enterobacterales; family Yersiniaceae; genus Serratia; species Serratia sp. BW106. Next base: position 39,762 of record NZ_MCGS01000014.1, on the reverse strand, counting down.
TCAGCATGCTGAGCCCCTACACACATGCCGAGCCCGTAATCATTCTCAGGCTTTGTTAATCGCCTCGATAATCACCAACTGGTCACTCAAACGCTTTTTCGCCACCGGATCACTGGCGGCAGTTAACTGCGCCTGCAGCGCAGCCTGTTGCTGTTGACGTGCCAGTGGCTCGCTGAGCAGCAACCCTTTCACGTTGAATGACGCCACGTTGCCGTAACGCCCATCTTCGCTGGTAGGTACGCTAATTTTGCCGTCGTTCAGCAGTTTTTCGACGATCTTGCGCTCGCGGTCATAACCTTCCAGCCCGACCAACTGCCAGCGCTGTACCGCCTGCCCCTGATACTGGCCTTTCTTCACCTCGGTCAGATAACGAATGGTCAGATTACGGATGGTGCCCGCCTCTTCGCCGTATTCCACCTTGCTGTCAGACAGCACCGGGAACTGCATGCCTTCCAGCGCGCCGCCTTTTTGCGTCAGGTGCCCCATGCGGTAGCTGTTCATCCCCAGACGGATTGGCGTGCTGTCTGTCACCGGCGTGCCGTCGGCCATCCGCAGGTCACGGATGCGCTGCCCGGCCGGCTGGCGCAGGTCAATTTTGTAGGTCACGCCATCGAAGAAATCATTGGTCGAGTATTTTGATGCGCGGCGCTGCGGGTTGAAACTGTAGGTCACGTCGCCGTCATGCAACTGATTGAAGTAGCCCGCCGACCATTCCATGTACTTCTTCAACTCTTTGCCGCTGAGCTGATAAACGGTGATCTCGCCGCCGGCATATTGGTAGTTGAAGGCGATGTCCTTGGCGGTAATGGTACCGACGTTCAATTTTGGCCGGTCGTTATCAATCTGCAGCGCGATCACCTGCGCCTTTGGTGCATAGTAATGCCCGGCTTCCTGATACAGCTTGCTGATGCCGGTATCCTGCACGTGCACCTGCGGAATGCCTTTCACTGCATCCGGCGGCACCAGATCCTGACCGCTGAGCTGGGCAATCGGCCGATTGGCGTTGGCCCGCAAAATCTTGTGGTACGGCTGATAAATCTCTTCCAGCTTTTTATCAGACGTGATGCCTTTGATCGGATAGGTATAGCTGTCTTTGTTGATCAGCACGTACTTGCCGTTGTGCTGCTCAAACTGCAAATCGATGCGTGACAGCGCGCGGCCATATTTGTCCGGTTCGGTGACGATCACCCCGTTAATCACTTCTTTGTCGACTTTTACATGCATATGCCCGGCGACGATCGCCGCCAGTTCCGGGTTAGCCCGGGCAATATCACCCACGCCGGTGCCCGGTCGCTGGTTCTCATTGTCGATCCCCATGTGTGCCACCAGCACGATGGCGTCCACTTTCCCCTGGATCTGCTGGATCACCTGCTTCACTGCCTGGACCGGGTCGGTAAAGTTCAGTCCTTTCACCCGGTCGGTGCCTTTGGCGAATTCGGCAGTCATTGGCGTATCCATGCCGATAATGCCGATTTTTACCCCCTGGCGTTCGATGATTTTATACGCTGGCAGGTAGGGCTTGCCGCTGTCCCACAAAATATTACCAGCCAGTGCCGTGCCCTTGAACTGGTTCAGTGAAGTGGAAAGCGGTTTGAGGCCGAAGTCGAATTCGTGGTTGCCCATCACCCAGACGTCATAGTCCAGCGCGTTAAAGCCGAGGATCATCGGGCTGGTTTTGTCGTTCTTAAAGGTCTCGACAAAGTTGCCCTGAATGGTGTCACCGGCATCCACCAGGATCACATTCGGCTGTTGGGCGCGCACCTGATGCACCTGGGTGGCAATTTGGCTCAGGCTGCCGGCCAGATTTGCGGTATCGGTGGAGTAATCCCAGGGCACAAAGGTGCCGTGCAGATCAGAGGTGCCAAGAATGGTGATATTGACAGGTTCAGAGGCCATCGCAGAGGTACCCAGGCAAAGCAAAACGGCAAGGAGTGTCTTCTTCATTATCATCTAATTATAGGAGTGGAAATGAACAGGAATCATGCGATCTGGAACACAAGCTTGCCAGTATCTTTGCAAGGTAAAAAATAAAATTGGGAGGTAGATCAATGAATGCCTCCCTATTTAGCCATCTATACCCTAAATAATTGGCGTTGTATCAAGGCGGCAAGTTTGTAAATCCCCAGGAGCTTACTCAAGTAAGTGACTGGGGTGCGCAAATGCAGCCAACACAGATACAGCGTCAAGTATGACGGGGATAGGGCATGTATATATCGAAACGATGACTTTTCGTCGTCGACGCCGCATGCGCCTGTACGTTAGCCAACGGCGGGGCGTAATCCGGGCGTTTCACCACCACGCGCTTGGTCGCCAGGCGGCGGGCCGGCTCCAACAGACCATCGGCGTCATCGTCGCTGCCCACCAGCGACTGGAACACCCGCATCTCTTTCTTCACCAGCGCACTTTTCTGCTTATGCGGATACATGGGATCGAGATACACCACCTCCGGGCGTGGATCAATATCACCCAACGCCGTCAGGCTGGAGGCGTGTAACAGCGTCATGCGTTCACGCAGCCACGGGCCGATCTCCGCATCCTGATAGCCGCGCTGCAGGCCGTCATCCAGCAATGCCGCCACCACCGGATTACGCTCCAGCATCCGCACCCGACAGCCCAGAGACGCCAGTACAAAGGCATCGCGCCCCAGACCGGCAGTGGCGTCCACCACATCAGGCCGGTAACTGCCCTTGATGCCGACCGCCTTCGCCACCGCTTCACCGCGCCCTCCGCCAAACTTGCGCCGATGGGCCATAGTGCCGGAGACGAAATCGACGTAGATCGCCCCGAGTTTGGGTTCGTCACGCTTGCGCAGCTCCAGCCTTTCGGGCGTCAACACCAGCGCCATCAGCGCATCGTCGTCCGAAGTTAACTGCCAGCGTTCCGCCAGAATAGACAAGGCGCCGGGATCGGCGCCTTCTTCACACAATAAACACACGCTCACCGGTGGGGTTATCCTTTAATACCGTAATGGCGCAGCATAGCATCCAGCTGCGGCTCACGGCCACGGAAGCGTTTGAACAGTTCCATCGGTTCTTCCGAACCACCGCGCGACAGAATGTTGTCGAGGAAGGATTTACCGGTTTCGGCGTTGAAAATGCCCTCTTCCTCAAAGCGCGAATAGGCATCGGCCGACAGCACTTCAGCCCACAGATAGCTGTAATAACCTGCCGCGTAGCCCCCGGCAAAGATATGGCTGAAAGCGTGTGGGAAACGACCCCAGCTTGGTGAAGGCACGACCGCCACCATTTTTTTCACTTCCGCCAGCGTTGGCAGGATCTGCGCGCCTTTTTCCGGGCTGTATTCGGCATGCATACGGAAATCGAACAGGCCGAACTCCAACTGACGCAGAATGAACAACGCCGCCTGATAGTTTTTGGCTGCCAGTAACTTGTCGAGCATCTCTTTCGGCAACGGTTCGCCGCTCTGATAATGACCGGAGATAAACGCCAGCGCTTCCGGCTCCCAGCACCAGTTCTCCATAAACTGGCTCGGCAGCTCGACCGCATCCCATGGCACACCGCTGATGCCGGAGACACCGGCGGTATCTATCTGGGTCAGCATGTGGTGCAGACCGTGACCGAACTCGTGGAACAGCGTGGTCACTTCGTTATGGGTGAACAGTGCCGGCTTGTCGCCCAATGGACGGTTGAAGTTACAGGTCAGGTAGGCGACCGGTTTTTGCAGTTCGCCGTTGGCCTTGCGCAGACTGCCAACGCAGTCGTCCATCCACGCCCCGCCGCGCTTGTTTTCACGCGCATACAGGTCGAGGTAGAAGCTGCCGCGCAGTTCACCACTGGCGTCGAACAGGTCAAAGAAGCGCACCTCAGGATGCCAGGTATCCACATCCTTGCGCTCTTTGGCGGTGATGCCGTAAATGCGTTTGACCACTTCGAACAGCCCTTCCACCACGCGCTGCTCCGGGAAGTACGGACGCAGTTGCTCGTCGCTGATCGAGAACAAATGCTGTTTTTGTTTTTCGCCGTAGTAGGTGATGTCCCAGGCTTCCAGTTCATCCACGCCGTAATGCTGTTTAGCAAAAGCGCGCAGCTGTGCCAGCTCCTGCTCGGCCTGCGGACGGGCACGCTTGGCCAGATCGCTGAGGAAACCGAGCACCTGCTCCGGGTTTTCCGCCATTTTGGTCGCCAGCGATTTGTCGGCGTAGCTGTCAAAGCCCAACAGCTGGGCCAGTTCATGGCGCAGTGCCAGCGTTTCCGCCATCACTTCGCTGTTGTCCCACTTGCCGGCATTTGGCCCCTGATCGGAGGCACGGGTAGCAAAGGCGCGATACATCTCTTCACGCAGTGCGCGGTTGTCGCCGTAGGTCAGTACCGGCAGATAGCTTGGCATATCCAGCGTCAGCAACCAGCCGTCCTGCTCTTTGGCCTGCGCCATCGCTTGGGCCTGAGCCAGCGCGCTTTCCGGCAGGCCGCTCAGCTCGGCTTCACTGGTGATCAGCTTGCTCCAACCCATGGTGGCGTCGAGCACGTTGTTACTGTAGGTGGAACCCAGCTCGGACAGGCGCGCGACAATCTCGCCGTAGCGACGCTGTTTTTCCGGTGACAGGCCAATGCCTGACAGCTCAAAATCACGCAGCGCATTTTCTACCGACTTGCGCTGTGGTGCGGTCAGCTTATCGAACGCCGCACCTTCTTTCAGGCTGCGGTACGCCTGATACAACCCTTCGTGTTGCCCTACCCAGGTGCCGTACTCGGACAGCAACGGCAGCGCCTGCTCATAGGCCGTACGCAGTTCCGGGCTGTTTTTCACCGAGTTCAGATGGCCCACCGGCGACCAGATGCGCGACAGGCGATCGTCAGACTCAGCCAGCGGCTGACACAGGTTATCCCAGGTGAATGGCCCCGGTTGCGCGACAACGCGCTCTACCGCAGCGCGGCAATCGGCCAGGGCGGATTGCACCGCAGGCACGATATCTTCTGGGCGAATGACGGAAAACGGCGGCAGGGAAAACGGGGTCAGCAACGGATTTGTCATAGGGCAGTCCTGATTAGCGTTGGGGCCCGCCGCAGCGGGCAGGCCTTAAAATGCGTATGAATATCTAACATGGAGCCAAGCAGCAGGAAAATCAATGATCGCGACTCAGGTATTCCGGTGCGATCTGTTGCAAATCATCAAACACTGACCAGACATGGGCCTTGATCAGTTCCCGTGCGGGCTGTGCCTGTCCACTGACGATCAGCTGCAACAGTTGCTGATGTTGTTCTATGGAGCGGCGAATACCCGCCACATTGACTGGTGAACACTGACGAGCGCGATCCAGATGGGCGCGATTGGCATACAGATTATCCCACAGTGAATCCAGTGCCAATTGGTCGACCAAGCGGTGGTGAAACTCCAGATCAATGTGGAACACACTGGCATAGTCTTGCTTGCCAAAAGCACCAAGCTGGCTATCAATCAGTTTTTGGCAGGTTTTTTCCACCGCTTTACTGATACCGCTTAATGCCAATTGCTCGACGACGGCGCCTTCCAGCGCCGCACGGATAAAGGCGTTCTCCTCTACCCGTTTGACGTCTATCAGTTTTACCCGCGTATGCAGGTTCGGCACCATATCGATGAAGTTATCGTGCTTCAACAAAATCAAGGCTTCTCGCAATGGCGTGGGCGATACATTCAACTCATGCGCGAGCTCGTTTTTTTCCAGAATCATTCCAGGCGCAAACTCACCATAAATAATGCGTTCTTTCAGCCAATGGTAAATTTGCATCTTGACGGGTTTTTCCCGATCCAACAGCAGCCGACTCATAACCCATCTCATGCGTGGTATTTCTGAAATAGTATTCTCCCACTGATTACAAAGCTATAGCCCCGGTAAAAAGGTCGAAACCGCCGGTACCAGCGTCACCAGCAGCAATACCGCCAGCAATGCCAATAACATCGGCCAGACCTCTTTGATAAAGGCAGAAACCGGGGTACCGGTAATCGAATTGGCAATAAACATAATGGTGCCCATCGGCGGTGTCAGACTGCCAATCGCCAGGTTAAGAATGATCAGAATGCCGAATTGGATAGGATCGATCCCCAGAGCCTTCACCGTTGGCATCAGCAACGGGACCAACACGATAATCGCCGCATTGCCTTCAATAAACATCCCCAGCACCAGTAAAAACAGGTTGAGCGCCAACAGGAACAACAACGGGTTATCAGACAGTGACGTAATCATCTCCGCGACCGTCTGGGCGGTTCTTTCCCAACTCAGTATCCAGGCGAATGCAGAGCAAGCCATGATAATGAGCATAATACCCGCTGTGGAAGATACCGTATCCAACAGGGCCTCACCGATGTCAGCCACCTTCATCTCACGGGTGAAAAACAAGCCAATGCCAATGGCAAATACCACCGCAATCGCCCCCGCTTCGGTCGGCGTAAAAGCGCCGATGCGGATCCCGCCGATAATCACCAACACCAAAATAAGCGCCGGCATCGCCTGCCACAGCGCTTGCCCAAACTCGCGCCAACTCGGTGTGGCGGTATTGCCGGCCTGATAATTGCGCCGCCGTGAAAGATGACGGATCGTCAGCATCAGCGCCGCACAGCACAATATTCCCGGCACGATGCCCGCCAGAAACATTTTGCCGATCGACACATCCGCCACATAACCATAGATAATCAAGGCAATGCCCGGCGGGATGATCGGCGTGATCAACGAGCCCGCCGCCGTCACCACCGTTGCAAAACTCTTGCTGTAGCCTTTGCGCGTCATTTCCGGCACCAGCATTTTGCACAGCATGGCACAGTCCGCCAGACTGGAGGCAGATAGCCCACCCATCAGGGTACTGAGTAGCACATTGGCCTGCGCCAGTCCGCCGTAAAACTTGCGCGTCAATAACTCCGCCAGCGTCAACATTCTTCGGGTAATGCCGGTGTAATTCAACAGATTGCCCAGCAAAATAAAGAACGGGATCGCCAACAGCGTGGTGTTCTCACTGGCCCCGACGATCCTTTGTGCCGCAATGATCGGCGAGGGATCGCCCGCGAGGAAAAACCAGCTCAGTACCGCGAGGATCACACTGATGAATATCGGTAATTTGCTGATAAAACCCAGAAGTAAAATGATGCAGGAGATCGCTACCGTCATGATGATTCCTCCATACGTTTGTCGCGATAACAGAGGTTGACGACCAATTGCAACACCATCAGCAATGACCCTACCGGGATCGCCATATCGATCCAGCGGTAACGAATACCGAGGATCGGGGTGATCTTTTCCCCCGCCCCTTCGGCCAGCAGCAAACCGAGCCAGGCAAACGACAGCAAGACAATCATGCTCAACGCATCGTTCCAATAAAGCATCAATCGGCGGGCACCTGCGGGCAACAGATTGACAAAAACATCAATGCCGACGTGCTTGCGCCGCTTCATGGCGCTGACCGCCCCCAGCATGATGGCCCACAGATAGAGCGCTAATTGCAGCTCTTCCACCCAGGGTAATGGCGCATGCACCAGGTAACGCATCACTACCGCCAGTACCGTCACCGCCACAATCGCAGTCAACACCAGGCAGGCGAGAATATCGTCAAGATTAACCAGTAATTTACGTATCATGATTTTCACTCCCCCGGTGCAATGCAGCGGAAGTTATCGAGGAATGGCAGATAATTACTCTAAGTAACCTTGCAGTTTTTCATATAACCCCGGAGTCCATTCCGGGAATTGCTGATAGGCCGACTTTGACGCCTGCCGGAATAATTCCCGGTCAACCTCAATCACCGTCACGCCTGCCGCTTTCATTTTTTCCCGGTCTTGCTGGTCAGCCTGAATAATTAACTGAGTCATATAATCACCCGCTTCCTCACAAGATAGCGTTAACGCTTTTTTAATATCATCAGGAAGTTGGCTGTAATATTTCTGACCAATAATCAGTTGGGTGACATTATCAATATGCCCGGTCATGATCAGGTACCTGGCCGGCTCAAAAAGTTTTTGGCCGTACAGCACCGGGATCGGGTTTTCCGCGCCGTCGATCACACCGGTAGTCAGCGCGGTATACACTTCACCCAATGGCATTGGGGTTGGCGTCGCGCCCATCGCCTTGATAGCTTCAATAAAGATACGGCTGTTGGCGACGCGGATTTTCACGCCTTTCAGGTCCGCCGGGGTATGGATGGGTTTGTTCACCACCATCTGGCGGATACCGTACAGCCAGTTAGCCGCAAGGATATGAAACCCTTTGTCGTCCAATTGACGTGACAAATCAGCAAACCAGGGCGTTTTGGTCAGGGTGAAAATATCGTTGTAATCGCGCCCCAGATAGGGCCCCATCATAATGCCGAAATCAGGCAGATAGTCGGCAAAGAACGCCCCATCTGCCAGAGTGATCATCGCGCTACCCAGCTTGATTTGCTCCATCACGTCTTTTTTTGATCCCAATGAGGAACTGGGGAACAAGACCAATTCCCCCTGACCGTTAGTTTTTTGTTTAAAAAGTTCGGCCCATTTCTTTACCCCCAAATCAAAAGGTTCACCCGGGTTATTTTCATAAGAAACCCGTATAGTATATTTAGCTGAAATTGATTCCGTGCTGAAAACAAACAAAGAAAATAATGCGCAGGTCACTATGACCCACCGCTTAAGTTGTCCTTTCATAATAATTATCTCCAGTTCAATTATTCAGGTAACCGACTGCTGACGCTTAAAATAGAATGACCGACTTCACATTGCCTGGCTGATTGAGTTGTTCAAATTGAAATTGGTCTAATTCAGTGAAGGGTATTTCACGGGTACAGAGTTTTTCCGGGCTGATTTTTCCCTGCTGCAATAAAGTGATGACCTTGATGAAATCTTCGCGATCCGCTGCACGGCTACCGAGCAGATCCAGTTCCCGCTTATGGAAAGCCAGGTCATTAAAGCGCACCTCGCCGGTATGCAGGCCGACAAATACCAGCGTTCCGCCCGCCGCGATCCGCTCGACCTGGCGGTTCATTGAAGCAGGGTTACCCGTCGCATCAATGACGATCTGGGGACCATCCCCCTGAGTTAGCACCAGCAATTGTCGCTCAAAATCGCTATCCAATGGATTTAATACGTGAGCAAAACCATAGTGTTCTGCAGCAAAGGCCTGACGCTGTTGATCGGCTTCAGCCACTATCACTTCGGCCCCTAGGCTACGCCCGATATCCGCAACGCCTAACCCGATAGCCCCCGCCCCCACCACCAACAAACTCACTCCCTGAGTCACCCCACTGCGCCGTACCGCATGGGCAGCAATGGCATAAGGCTCAATTAACGCCGCCTGAAGATGAGAGATTCCCGTGACCGCCACCAGAGCATCCTCAGCCACCGTGACATATTCCTGCATCGCTCCGGTGCGATGGATCCCCATCACTGACAAAGAAGTACAGCACGTGGTGCGTCCGCGCCGACAGGCCACGCACCGCCCACAATGGCGATAGGGGATCACCACCACCTGTTGGCCAGGGTGATAGCGCGTGGCATCTTGCCCGCAGGCCACCACTTCAGCGCTGATTTCATGCCCCAGCACCGCCGGGTACTGCATCATCGGCTGACGGCCATGGAAAGCGTGAATATCCGAACCGCACACGCCCAGGGCGCACATTTTCAGCAACACTTCTGCGGCAGCCGGTTGCGGTATTGGCAGGCGCTGTTGGCTCAGCTGACCCGGTTTGACGCACACTAATACCTTCATGTCAGAAGCCATAGCTCAGCGCCCCCCCATCCACGGCAAAATCCTGCCCGGTGATGTAACGCGACGCCTCGCTGACCAAAAACCACACCATGGCACCCAGTTCTTCACGCGGGTGGCCGTAACGGTGTAGCGGCATCCGATTGATAATACGTTCCAGCCTCTGCGGATCGGCAACCCCCTGCGTCATATTGGTCTGGATCCAGCCCGGTGCCACCGAATTGACGCGGATGTTTTCCTGCGCCCATTCCACAGCCAATCCACGCGTCATGCCGGTGACCGCAGCCTTGGTCGAGCAATAAGGCACTACCTCGCTAAAGCCCAGATGCGCCGCCATTGAGGAAATGTTGACGATACGGCCGATATGCGCCGAGCGGGTCAAATGCGGGAAGCAAAGCTGCGACAAAAAGAACACCGCATCAACGTTAATCTGGTGTATTTTTCGCCACCAGGCTTCATCAACCTGTTCGGCGCGCACACGCTTGGTAATGCCTGCATTGTTAATCAGGAAGTCGATCGCCCCTTCTGCCGCAACCCTATCGACGGCGGCCTGCAATTGTTCGCGATCGGTAATATCCACTTGTATATCAACCACTCTGGGGTTCAATTCATAGTCAATACCGGTGGTCTGCGTGGCTTCCAGACTGAAGTTGAACACCCGTGCCCCGGCATCCGCCAGCAGATGAGCAATGCCGCGACCAATACCGGATGATGCACCGGTAACAATGCCGGTCCGGCCCTGTAATGAAAAATACTGAGTTAAAACGTCCTGTTTCATCGCCCTGTCCCTATTTGATTTCTGTCAGAGATGCCGGGTTAAAGTTAAAGCCCCAGCCTGCACCCGTACGCGGAAAGGCGTAGCCGCCATCAATGGCCATCGGGTTATCGATAATGCTGTCGATCCAGTCGAAAGATTCCGCACCGTAAGGATTGGGGATAGTGCACAACAGCGGCACGTCATAATCCTTGTAGTAATGCGGCAATACCGGCAGGTGATGGGCATGTGCCAGCATCGCCGACTCACGCCAGGGTTCAACGCCACCGATGCGGATCAGGTCCGGTTGCCACAGGTCCAGCGCATTACGGGCAATCAAGGCCTTGAGCGGTTCCATGTCATATTCCCGTTCGCCCATGGCCAGCGCGATGCCGGTTTTCTGGCGCAACTGCTGATAGCCGTCGAAATCGGTATGCACTAAAGGTTCTTCGAACCAGTGAATGCCAATGTCTGCCGCCTGCGTCGATAACTTCAGCGCGTCCGGCAAGGTCATCCCCTGATTGGCATCCATCATGATTTTCATCCCGGAGCCCACCGCTTCCCGCACTTTGCGCAAACGCATGATGTCCTGCTCGACCTCCGGCGAACCCACTTTGATCTTCACCGCCTGCAAGCCACGCGCCTGGTATTCCAGCACCTCCTCCAGCAGTTCGGCCTCGCTATAGGACAACCAACCGCCACTGCCATACACCGGCACGCGATCGACGGTGTTACCCAACATCTTCCAGATCGGCTGTTGCAGGGTCTTGCCCCAGGCGTCCCACATTGCGACATTGAGCGTTGCTGCCGCCCACTTCTGTAAGCCGTTTTGGCCGAAGTATTCGTGCTCTGCCGCCACCTCTTGCAGGAATTTTCCGGTCTGCCAGCAGTGATAACCCACGGCAAACTGCTGGAGGTCTTTCATTGCACCGGCAATCGCCTCCGGCGAATAGTGGAACGAAAGCAAATACCCTTCGCCAGTGATACCACTGGCCAGCACGACTTCGGCTACCACAAAGGAAATTTCATTGATGTAATGCGTGGAATCCGCGATAGGGCGGGATAAAGGCGAGACGGCCCGATAGAGATTGACCTGTTTTATTTTGTCCATTTTGCATACTCCAAAGTCGGTTCATGAATTAAAAACCTATTAAAACAAACGACTAAGTGACTTCATTGTCTGTGATCCCTGATGCAAAGCAACGATACACCGATATATTGGTTGATGCAAAAACAAACAACTCTAAAAGAGATCCCGTTAACAAATACTCTTGGCAGGCAGGGGAAGATAAGGCCGTACCTCGAGCCGGCCCATAGCCATTGAGAGAAGACAGGTAACCTAACTAGCGCGATGCACTCCCCGCCCAAATAGCAGGACGTCGCTGCTGCCAGGGCGCAGCCCGCTCCAGTTGACCCGCCAGTTGCAATAGCAGATCTTCACGGCCAAAACCGGCAACAAATTGCATACCTATCGGCAGGTTATGCTGCGGATCCTGCGCCAATGGCACCGACATCGCCGGCACGCCCGCCACGTTAAATACCGGCGTAAACGGCGAGTGATCGAATAAATGCGCTGTCCATTCCAGGCCGCTCATATCCGCCGTCCCTGTGCCGTAACGGCCAATGCGCCAGGGGAAATCGGGCAGGGTCGGGGTCAGTAGCAGGTCATACTGCTGGAAATAGGCAGCCACCGCGCGGGTCACCCGATTACGCACATCAAGTGCCGCGACCATATCCACCGCCCTGGCAGCCAGCCCGTAGCGGTAACAGGCCAGCGTTTCCGGCTCCAGCGTTTCGGTTGAGATCGGCCGCCCGGTTGCCTGACTCAGGCCATCCACCCAGCCGACCAGGTTGGCACACCAAATTTGCGCATTGGCGAACACCAGCTCTTGCCAACTGGCGCCGATCGCCATGCCAGCTTCGCTAACCTGATGGCCCAACTCACTCAGCAGCACGGCAGTATCGGCCGTGGCCTGGGCGATGTGCGGATCGGTTTTCCCGCCGTTCCACGCCTGAGTCATCATGCCGATACGCAGACGGCCGGGTTCTGACGTGACCTGTGACAGCCAGGTCTGTGCCGGTGGTGTGGTGTAATAAGGTTCGCCGGGATGTGGGTGCTGCAGGGCATCCAGCAAGGCCGCGCTGTCGCGCACCGAACGGCTAAGCCCCAGTTGCACGCCAAAGCCGTTGAACACTTCATCCATCGCCGGTCCATGCGATACCCGCCCGCGCGTCGGTTTGAGGCCGAACAGTCCATTCGACGAGGCAGGCACGCGGATCGAACCGGCGGCATCAGTGGCGTGAGCGATAGGCACAATTCCAGCAGCCACTGCCGCACCGGCACCGCCGCTGGATCCCCCGGCGCTAAAATCCGGATTCCAGGGGTTACGCGTTGCGCCGTAAAGCACCGCTTCGGTGGTGGTGCTGAAGGCCATCTCCGGCGTGGTGGTACGGCCGAAGGTGACCAGCCCGGCGCGACGAATATTGCTCATAAGATAACTGTCCGTCGCCGCGATATGGCCCTGCGCCAGCCGGCTGCCCAGTTCCTGACGCTTACCGGCCATGCTGATGGCGATATCCTTGATCAGGAAAGGCACGCCAGACAGTGGACCTTCACCCTTCGGTGGTGGTGGCGTCCAATGTTCCACCACCGCATTAATCGCCGGGTTCACCGCCTCAACCGCGGCCTGCGCCGTCTGTTGCAGCTCCTGCGCACTGACTTCGCCGCGCTGCACCAGTTCGGCCAGCCCCAACGCATCGTAGCTAACGTACTCGCTCAGTTTCATCATCTCGTCCTTATCCGTTGCAGTTTCACCGGCTTTTCCGGCGTCCGTTCCACGGTAGGAGGATTGGAGCTATAGTTGAAATTGATAGATTTAATACGAGGAATAGTTATCAACAATTTAAAGCGGGTCGATCTCAATTTGCTGGTCACGCTGGAAGCGCTGCTCAGCGAGCGTAACGTCACGCGGGCGGCGGCCCGCCTTAATCTGAGCCAACCTTCAGTCAGTATTCAGCTCGCCAAACTGCGTGAGATTTATCACGATCCCCTGCTGCTACCCGGCCCACGCGGCATGTTGCCCACGGCGCGTGCACTCGGCCTGCTGACGCCACTGCGCCAGACGCTGGCAGACCTTGGTCGTTTGGTGGCGCCGGAACATCCCTTTGATCCGCTGCAGGCCGAAATGACCTGGCAGTTGGCCGCCGCCGACGCGGCCGAATATGCCATTCTGCTGCCGATGCTGCCCAAACTGCGGCTGGCAGCGCCCAAATCCCGTCTGGCGATCCGCGAAGCGTCGCCCAAAACCATGAGTCGTGATTTGGCCGACGGCGTGATCGACCTGGGTTTTCTGGCCCGTGAAGAAGCGCCAGCCGGGCTACGTCACCGCCAGTTATTTCACGAGAACTACCTGCTGGTGGGCCGCCGTGACCACCCGTTATTACAGACCCCTCCTTCACTGGAGCAGTTCTGCCAGCTGGAATTTGTGATGGTTTCACAGGACGGCGGCGGTTTTCGTACCCTGACCGACACGCTGCTGGAGGCACAGGGGTTGGCACGTCGGGTAGTGATGTCGCTGCCGCACTTCCTATTCATCCCCACGCTGCTGGCAAAATCCGATATGGTAGCCATGCTGCCTTCACGCATGCTGGGTGAACTGCTGGGCAGCCTGCGCACCTGCCCGGTGCCGCTGGCACTGCCAGGCTATGACATGGTGATGGTATGGCATGAACGTTCGCACCTCGATCCGGCCCATAGCTGGTTGCGCGAACAGGTGGTAGCTGCGCTAGAGCAACCTGCCGCGTAACTAGAGGACCTCAACCAGGTCAAACTCTTCAAATACCAGCCACATTTGTGGCGAAAAGGTGCCTTCCCGAGTAAAAAATGCCTGATGTTCCTCGCGCCAGAAGGCCAGGCTCTTATCCCCCTCGCCTTCCAGCGCGGCCATCTCGGCGGTGATGTCACAGTAACGAGTCAGCTTCAGTGAAAGCGTTCTGATGACGCAGGCGGGTTCACCCCGGCCATTAAGGATCACGTTATAATCCCCAACCAGCGGTGATTTCGCTTGTTGATAGGTGATATAGGAACCACAGGTTGCGGTTTTGTCGCCGTCGAGCACCCGTTGCAACAGCTCATCCGCCAGCGCCGGGCTGTCGCCAAATTGCCAGCGCGGTGCGCCGGGATAGTTAGCCAAAATAGCCGACTCGGTCATTGTCCTGCTCCTTGATAGAGGGTCTGTGGTAACGCATTCCGGTTTTTCCCGCCCAGACAGTTTATACTGTGCAGAATATAAGCCTTTATTCTGTTCAGCACGCTCCGTCGGGAGCACAAGGAATTACCACAAGCCATGTTAAGTTACCGCCACAGTTTCCACGCCGGCAACCACGCCGACGTGCTCAAGCACACCGTTCAAAGCCTGATCATTGAATCGCTGAAAGAAAAAGACAAGCCGTTCCTGTACCTGGATACCCACTCCGGCGCAGGGCGCTATCAGCTGAGCGGTGAACACGCCGAGCGCACCGGGGAATACCTGGAAGGCATAGGCCTGCTGTGGCAACGTGACGATCTGCCGGAAGAACTGGCGGCCTACATGAGCGTAGTGCACAACTTTAACCGCGGCGAAAGACTGCGTTACTACCCTGGCTCGCCGCTGATTGCCCGCCAACTGCTGCGTCCGCAGGATAAAATTCACCTGACCGAACTGCACCCGAGCGACTTCCCGTTGCTGCGTAATGAGTTCCAGAAGGACGAGCGCGCCAAGGTGCAGCGCGCCGACGGCTACCAACAGTTGAAATCCCAATTGCCGCCACTTTCACGCCGCGGGCTGATCCTGATGGATCCGCCGTACGAAATGAAAACCGATTACCAGGACGTGGTCAAAGGCCTGCAGGAAGGCTACAAGCGCTTTGCTACCGGCACTTACGCGCTGTGGTATCCCGTGGTGATGCGCCAGCAGATCAAGCGCATGCTGAAAGAGCTGGAAGCCACCGGCATCCGCAATATTCTGCAGATCGAACTGGCGGTCAGACCCGACAGCGACCAGCGCGGCATGACGGCCTCCGGCATGATCGTGATTAACCCGCCGTGGAAGCTGGAACAACAGATGAAAAACGTGCTGCCGTGGCTGCACAAAATCCTGGTGCCGTCGGGCAATGGTCACCAGTTGGTGAACTGGGTGGTGCCGGAATAAGCTTCCGGGGCGCGGCCCGCCGCGCCTTTACCCCACCTATCACAGCCATCGACGCAATCTTTGCGACAAACCTGCATCAGGCGTTAAACTCTTACGCTCTTCGATTCACACAATTCATGGAAATCCCAGATGACCAAACATTACGATTATCTAGCAATTGGCGGCGGCAGCGGCGGCATCGCATCGATCAACCGGGCAGCCATGTACGGCCAGAAATGCGCACTGATTGAAGCCAAGGAACTGGGCGGCACCTGCGTCAACGTGGGTTGTGTACCGAAAAAAGTTATGTGGCACGCGGCGCAGATCGCCGAGGCTATTCACCTGTACGGCCCGGATTACGGTTTCGATACCACCGTCAATGCGTTTGACTGGAAAAAACTGGTGGCTAACCGCACCGCCTATATCGACCGCATCCATAATTCCTACGACAACGTGCTGGGCAAAAACAAAGTCGACGTGATCAAAGGTTTTGCGCGCTTTATCGACGCCCATACGGTGGAAGTGAACGGTGAGAAAATCACTGCCGACCATATTCTGATCGCCACCGGCGGTCGCCCAAGCCACCCGGACATTCCGGGTGCAGAATACGGCATCGATTCCGACGGTTTCTTCGATCTGGACGCCATGCCAAAACGCGTTGCCATCGTAGGCGCGGGCTATATCGCGGTAGAAATCGCCGGTGTGCTGAACGCGTTGGGTGCCGAAACGCACCTGTTCGTGCGTAAACACGCGCCGCTGCGCAGCTTCGATCCGATGATTGTCGAAACCCTGGTGGAAGTGATGAACACCGAAGGGCCAAGCCTGCACACCGACTCGGTACCGAAGGCCATCGTCAAGAACGCCGACGGCAGCCTGACGCTGCAGTTGGAAAACGGCAAGGAATTCATCGTCGACAGCCTGGTGTGGGCGATTGGCCGCGAACCGGCGACCGATAACCTGAATCTGGCCGTGACCGGGGTGAAAACCAACGAAAATGGCTACATCGACGTCGATAAATACCAGAACACCAACGTAGCAGGCATTTACGCGGTGGGTGATAACACCGGTGCCGTTGAACTGACCCCGGTTGCCGTGGCCGCCGGTCGCCGCCTGTCCGAGCGTCTGTTCAACAACAAGCCGGAAGAGCACCTGGATTACAGCAACATCGCTACCGTGGTGTTCAGCCACCCGCCAATCGGCACTATCGGCCTGACCGAGCCGGAAGCCATCGAGAAATTCGGGGCGGACAGCGTGAAAGTGTATAAATCTTCATTTACCGCCATGTACAGCGCCGTGACGCAGCACCGTCAGCCGTGCCGCATGAAACTGGTGTGTGTAGGTAAAGAAGAGAAGATTGTTGGCCTGCACGGTATCGGCTTCGGCATGGACGAGATCCTGCAGGGCTTCGCCGTGGCAATCAAGATGGGCGCCACCAAGAAAGACTTCGACAACACCGTGGCGATCCACCCGACCGCTGCCGAAGAGTTTGTCACCATGACAGGTTAGTGTAGAAAATTCATTCCCACACCTTTTTATCGCTGAAAAACTGGCCGCAAAGGGCCAGTTTTTTCATACAATTAAGAATATTATGGTCATGTTTTCAACTTTTCATCCGGAAGGCTTTGGTACGCAGGAGTGCAGATCCTTGGTGCATACACCTGACCATAAATCACATCCAGTTCAGACCACGTAGCCTGCTTAGAGGGCTTCAGCTGAGCTGATTTATGTCTTCGCGCTCCACACTTCACCTCATACTTATCAAGTGAACTATGAAATACTTTCCAAATATATCCATAAAATCAAACAATGCTGGAAGGCTTCTGCGTAAACTTTCTCTCTGTATGAAAAACAAAATATTCTGATAAGTTAGACTCACTGGCGATTTTTTTTGAAGAAATTCTACATTTCGGTTTATTCTTATTTCTTCAAATATCTAATTTTCTTAAGGGATCCGAAGATGACTACTCTCAGTAATGGGCACATTAAGCATTTCGTTGTCCATGTAATGAATAAGGAGCAGCATGAAAATGCTGAACTCATTGAGGCTCCTGCTGAGCGCCCTGCCCATGCTGCAATTACAACACTCCTAGAGCACATTCTTGAGCGGTACAGTGGAAGAGGCGGAAAGGGATATGGTCGGTTTGAAGATAATCGTGACAACTATCCCATGGGGAACATTGTCGAAGATTACTTTGTTTCTCGTACAGTTGCATTCTATCCAACGTCCTGTCGAATGATCCAACACTTGGCCAGTCGGGCAAACGAAGCCCCCCTGTCAACAGGGGGCATTGTTGTTGTCGCCCATATCGATATTGACGGGCAGGAAGATGTTCTTGTCGCTATGCTTACCTCTACAGTTGGTTCTGCTTTCACGGATTTTGATATCACAGCTAGCGAGTACTTGGATATCGCCAAACTTCGCGTCGCTGGTAAAATCGATTTAACAGGCTGGACTAGTGGAAAAGAACGCTACATCAGCTTCCTGAAGGGTCAAAATACTGTTGCAGAATACTTTAAAAAGTTTCTGGGTTGTGATGATGTTTTTCTGGCGAAAAAAGAAACTCAGAAGCTTAAAACTGCACTACAGAGTTTTGCAACTGCTCAGAACATGGAGGGAGAAGCACGGGAAGATTTTTTCAATCGTGCATATGATGAGCTAAAAGAGCTGAATACAAACCAGCAGGGTTTTGATGTCATCACATTCAGCAATGCTATCTGGCCAGAAGCTCCGGAAGACCTTCAGGAAGTACTTGTTAATGAGGCCTTCGAGCTCTCAGACGGCTTTGTACCTGATGGAAATGTTATCCGCGAACTGGTAACCTTCAGGGGCAAATCCAGCCACTGGACCCTAAAATTTAACCGCCAGGCAGTGCTTGATGGTGATGTTTTTTATGATTGTGCCTCGGATATTTTTATCCTGAGAAATGTACCTGAATCGCTACGCGCAGAGATGCTGGAAGAGTACGGAACCCCGGATGAGTAAAAATCTTTCTGATTTAGTCAAAGTATATAGAAAAACATCCTTTGGTACGTCTCGTGCCAGTGGGTCGTATACTATTGAAAATCAAGAAGAAGTGTTGTTATTAAAAGAACTTATTCTGGATGTCAGGAAATATGGTATCGCCTGCAATGAAGATGACATTTATATTGGTAATACCCTCACGCTTACCATTAGCCCTCCCAGAGTTCAGATAGGTTCTGTCTATCAAACAATGGAGGATTTATTAAAAAACCCACAAAACAGAACCACTGAACCAGCACACTATTATATTTCTCAGCTCGATTTCCTTAATAGCGACCGGGTGGCACCTGCGCTTATAGAAAAGTACAGAGTTATTATAGCATTATTAGGTCTACTAAAAGAAAGCGCGGCGTATATGGATCCCGCACTGAACGAACTTGTTTACTTTGATACGGACACACTCAAAATTCCTGTCATCTATAATGTTGATGATTTAGATAACTTAAATAAAGATTGTATAGAATCTATCATCATACTGTTCAACGATGATACACACAGAGAACAGAAACTTACTATTTTAGGTAACTGTGTTAAATCATTGTGTTCTACCTTTGAAATGAAAAAGGTATTCCCACAGATTTTATCTGATGCGCAAGCGTTTAATGAGAGCCTCAGAAAAGGATATCGTATTTTTGTTTCTGGTTTTTCCTATGAAAAAATCATCGACCAGCTTAAAGCGGCAAAAGTTGAAGAGTTTGGGAAAATACATAAAACATTTTCAGATATCCAAAATCAGATATTGGGTATACCTATATCAACCATGATTGTCGCTACACAAATGAAAAAAGCTAATGGCTGGGATGTTCAGGCCATCAGTAATACTGCAATCATTATTGGCTCTTTTATTTTCGCAATATTACTGATTATAAGTTTATTTAATCAGATGCAAACACTTAGCACAATTGAAGAGGAAGTCGAATACAAGAAAAAACAAGCGAAGAAGTTATACAAGTCTATTTATGAAGATATATGCATTACTTTTGATGCTATCGACAGGCGCCTCTTCGCACAGCGAATAGCAATCAGGTGCGTCGGCGCTGTACTTGCCATAAGCGTTTTATATAGTGTGATAATATACTTTTTCCTTACATATTAAAAATTTGCGCACATTCAAATCAAGATATAATAGTTGGTTTTAGTCTACATATATCAACAGGCATTATTCCTGTTGTGCTGCGACGACACCCTAATGCTGAAAACCACAGTCATTCCTTATTGATATTTAAAGCATGACTACAACACTCAAACTCAATCATCTGTTTAAAAAAAAGAACAGTTATCATCTGCACCCCCCCCCCCCCGAGAAATGAAAAAATAAAATAACATATAATGCTTGTGCTTATACAACCACACTCAAGAGTGCGGAAAAATAAAGGCATCGATAACACGTTGATACATTGCGCCAATTCTCAATTGATATAATTTATTTAAGGTTAATGAACTTGAGCTTTCCCCTTCAAAAAAATTTATCTCCAGCCCAAGATGCTTTGGCATTTGTATTTCTTTTTCTTGGTTGCCCCCCACAAATGTTGACGATGTGTAATCTATTGAAAATGTTTTTTCCGCAGGGATTTCATGCACAACCTGATAGTCTTTAGGTACGTCGTTTACCAGCCTCTCAGAGTATAATGTCAGCTCATCAGTCGCCAAAGTAAATAACCAGGCATCCTGATTTTCCTTATGACTCACCCGTAAAATCCTACCCAGTACCTGCCTGAAATAAAGTTCAGTTTTAATTGTACTGAGATGACAACATACCTGAAGGCGGGGGATATCCGTACCCTCACTAATCATTCCTACGCTTATAATCCATTCAGTTGCGCCCTCGCGGAAATGCGCAATCTTTGAAAGCGCATCTTTATCATGGTATGTCACAATAGTTGCAGATTGACAAAAATCCTTTTCTACAATATTTAGAAGTTGGTACGCATGTTCGACAGAAGAAGCAACAATGAGCCCTCCCGCATCTGAATTGATTTTTCTTATTTGAGTGAGCTTCTCACAGCCCGCTTTTATTACATACTTCATAGCATCGGGGTGCCAGACTATTGACCGGTAAGAAACTAAATTTTCACTCAGAAAATCTGAGATTGAACCGAAAGTTTTAACTTTATTTTCTGATGAAAATACTAAATTATTACTGTTTATCAGCACAACTCTTGGTTTTCGGCAGACATTATCATGGATTGCATCTTTTAGACCATAAATGTAGTCACAACTGACTTGTCCATCAGGAGCTGTGTAATTTGCAAGCACAATGGGCACATTATCTGTTCGCCAAGGAGTACCTGATAACGCCAGAGTAAAGTTCGCATAGTGCTGAATTTTGGACCGTATTTCCTCTCCCCAAATATTGGCATTCTCCGCAGAACTACCGGAGCAATGATGGATTTCGTCCATGATAACTAATAAGCGATGCCGCTTCAAAGAGCGCCAGAAGCTCTTATCGAAGTGGATTAAACTATGATACGTATAAGCGGCTCCAACCGCCCCCAGACCACCAGAAAAATTACTTTTTAAAACGCGTGAGAAAGTACTTTCTATAGATGAAACTACCGCTGAAGAAGGCGCAAAGCATAGTATAAGATCTACCATACCGAGTTCCATCATCCTCCTGGCAACCTCAGCAGCCATCACAGTTTTTCCTGCTCCCGGACTCGCAAGACACAGGAAATGTGGAGACCCGGACTGATATTTTGCTACTGCCGCATCGGCGCATTGTTGTTGCCATATTCTTAACACGTGCATTGCCCTTCAGTACGCAGGCCAAGCACTTTTGACAAAGCTGTTACCTGCCCCAGCAATCTTGCTGAATGATTTTTTGCCTCATCATAAAAGTCTATTAACTCCTTTTTTCTGTCTGGAAAACGATGCATCAGTGATTTGTATTCCTCAATTTCGCTCAGAACGACAGCAAGTTTGGCTTCATGAATTACCTTCTCATGATTCAAGTTAGCCAAAAAAACATCATCATCTTGAAATGGAGATTTCTTTTTTTCAGTAACAACTTTCAGGCATGAGTTCTTTGGAATTCTTCCGGCAATAAACGTCGTTGAATAAAAGCTTTCAGTTTTTTTGTACAACACCTTTGATCGTCCGCTGTTATCTTCAATTTTAAGTATGAAACCCAATGTTTCCAGGCGTTGTAGTTGGCGGCGCACGAACTTTCCGGCTTCAGCGGCATGAAGGTATTCATCCGAAATTTTCAGCAAAGCATCCCGAAGATGAGTAGAACTGAACGTATCAAAATCTTTTTCTATCAATAAATTATAAGTATATGGGTGTAGCTTCACAGCAGACTTCATTGCAAAAAATCCGGAATTTCAAACTTAGGATTGCTAAGTATACAGAAACCGATGAAACTTAGACAATCTAAGCACTCTAGGGCAATGATGATGAATACGTGGCTCACCCAAACCCAATACCTGCGAGACTCAAAACTGCCAGGACGAAAGCCGGGATTACTCAGCGAGAATTGGGTATCCGAATTGGCATGGAACCAAGTTCAGCGAGCGGTCGTATGAACCATTACGAAAAAGGGAGGCATATTCCTGATATTGATACTCTTAAGCGTATGGCTGATGAACTGGGAGTACCACTCAACTACTTCTTTTGCGAGAGCGAAACTACTGCAGAATTGGTTTGTCTCATCGCCAGGTTGACTGAAGCCGAACAGAATGAACTGATTGCAATTTTGAAAAAAAGCAATCATAGCTCGCTGTGAAGTGGTAACCGGGTGACCTAAATAGATGCATGAATAGTAAAAGGATTTCGTGCCTCGAATACTAACCCTATACTGATCGCGGTATAACAACCAGTTATGAATTTATGCGCTATTAAAGCATTGAGATTGCACTGCCCGGAGTGGCTGTAACCCTTGTTCGACATTTGGCAATCTTGTCACCTCGGTCTTATTGATGCGACCCAGTCCAAAATAACATTGCGCGCGTTAGCTGTATCACTCAGGTCTGTCCTAGTGAAAAGAAAGAGTAAAATCCTCCTCCCCTTCGGCAAAAATAGTCGAGCTTATGCATTCTGCCTTTTTTTTCGCCCCCATCCTTGAAAACAAACGAAGCGGCACTATTTTGTCTATGACCTTCCAAAAAAAGTGGCCATTAGTTCCAGACTGATAAACCCCAACCAAGGATCAAGCATGCCGCTCAGCAACACAGAACTCCGCTACTATGACAGCAATGTCCTGAGGCTTCCCTCGGATAAAAGAACTGAATACCATGCTCAGGTTGATCGGCTGATTACTGAGCTAAAAAAATCCGTGAAAGAACAGGATGAGATCAAAATAACCAAAGTTGTTAAGGCTGGTTCCTTTGCAAAATTTACAATTTTGCGTAAAACACATGAAGATCCTGTCGATGTGGATGTGGTTTTTTATATTTCTGGTAAAGATGTGACCCAGGAAACCCTCGCGAGTCTCAGCGAAAAAATCTTCAACGCTCTGGTAAAACTCTACCCCAACAAATCTGTTGAAGATTTCCAGCTCCAGCGAAAAGCAGCAACCGTGACCTTCGTTAAATCCGGGCTAAATGTTGACGTTGTTCCTGTGATAGAAGACACCGACAAAGCCGGATATGGATGGCAATTCGACATCCATGAGGGGACAAAACTTCATACCTGTGCGCCGTGTCAAATAAAATTTATTCGTGACAGAAAGGATACTGACAATGACTTCAGAACCCTTGTTCGCTTGGCTAAAAAGTGGCGAAATCATGCCGGGTTAACACATCTAAAATCATTTACCATTGAGCTTATTATGGCTTATCTGCTTGATAAAAATGGTAAAGAAGGCAGTATTGAGAACCGCTTCAGGCAGTTTCTGCTTTACATTGCTCAGTCAGGGCTGAAAGAGAAAATCTTTTTCCCTGAGAACGGGAATGATATTCCCGATTTTTCAGATCCGGTTGTCATTATCGACCCGGTTTGCGTAACAAACAATGTAGCCAGTCGTCTGAGCGAGGACGAAAGACTTGAGATTGTAGATGCTGCTGCCGAAGCCTGGGAGATAGCGCATCATGCTTCTGTAGAGAACGATTTGGCTATCTGGAAAGAACTCTTTGGCCCACGTTTAAAAGTAAGGGAAGAAGCATGAGTCAGTCATTTTCTTCAACTGAATCCTACTCTGTGGCGGATGTTCAAAATGTCATGCGTCGGGTTACTGCAGACTTCATTATGATCGCCGAAAGTACAAAAGCCGTCGACGTTGAGCAAGTTAAAAAGTGGGCGCACGATGTAGAGCTTTTAGCATGCAACGGATACCTTAAACACATCGATTTGACACTCCTGAGTGACGGGAAGGAAATCCGGGCTATCCGATATGTTGTAAATTCGGAGGCCGGCGGGCTGCAGACGAGCAGGCCCGGCGGCGTCCTGTGGCCAACCGTACCGGCGCCCTTTCTGAGGATCGTCATATCCTATACAAGCGCCTATGATCAAACCGCAAGGGACAAACTGAAATCCAAACTCATGCTCCCTTGGTCACCCAGTACTGCTGACACATCACATTCCTCCCTTACTTCTACAAAGGGACGTGACTATGAAAGCAATGGATATGGCATAGAAAGAAAGGATTTTTCATGATGAATCAGCAAAATAAAATTTTTGACAGCGAGACGCCGTTACCTGATGGTCACCTTTTATCACGGCAGAAGACATTGCTGGGTTTCGATAATCGGTACAGTAAGATCCGCAATCAGTTACGCTTACTGTTGAACTTGGGGAAACTGGAATCCTGGGGCGTGAAGTTTCATCAGAATAATTTACCCATCTGCAGTCTTGTATCAGACCAGTACCCACTCGTTATTTTTCACGGGGATGTGGGCACTGGCAAAACTGCAACAGCTGAATGTATTGCGAACATGCTTGCAAAAGATTCAGGTGCAGAAGATTCTATTCTTTTTAAAATCAGTAACAGAGTCAGAGGTAGTGGCAAAGTCGGTGAGATGGGAACTCTCATAAACCAGGCATTTGCAGAGGTGATAAAGTCAGCTGGAAAAAATCGCCGTGGCATACTGATAATCGATGAAGGCGACTCACTTGCTTCATCGCGAACGCAGGAGCATAGCCATCATGAAGATAAGGTTGCAGTGAACACCCTCATTCAGTGCATTGACGATCTGAGAAAATATCAGGGGCGTGTCGTCGTTTTCCTGTGTACTAACCGCTTATCCGTACTTGACGCAGCCCTTATCCGCCGTGCCGCTGTCGTGGAGGAGTTTTCTCGTCCCAGCGACGCAGAGCGACTGGCGCTATTTGATATGGATTTACAGGGTTTAGGTTTATCGCCTCAGCAAAAAGGAGTCCTGGTTAAGGCTACGGGTCCTAATGAAGGAAAACCCGGATGGACGTTCTCCGACATTCGAACACGATTGTATCCGGCAGCTCTGGCAAAAGCTTTTCCGGATAAGCCTTTATCATACGATATTATCCTTCAGACAGCTCTCTCACTAAAAGCCTCACCGGTTATGGAGGATCGATAGCATGCCAGGTCAATTTTTGTCAGGAAGACGTATTCATATTACGGGCAGCATTCCTGAGCAAACACAGCTTGCATCTGGCGAAGAGGTGGACAAAGCCCGAGCGTTTGTTGCCTGCCTCGTTCGGGAATTGGTCCGTCAGGGAGCAAATTTTGTGATCCCTGTTGATGCCGAAAAATTTCGCTCCAGTGACAACAAGCCGATATGTTTTGACTGGTTAGTCTGGAATGAGGTCATAAAAAATCTTCATCTCCGGCCTTCAGGGGCCCCAGGGCCGCTTATTATTGCAGTGAAACACCATAAAAATGAGGAGCAAATTCCCGAAGAATATATTGAACAATGGGATGAATATCGGGGCACCTCGCACATCAGGATTGAAAGTGCAGCCCACTGGAACATGGCCAGTAAAAGGATGGAGATACAGTCCCGATCGGGTGATGTGCTCATTACCATCGGTGGGAGTGAGGGGGTGCTGTTTCTCTCAAATCTTTACCATGATGCCGGTAAACCAGTTATCCCTCTCAATTTCAATATTGGGTCAAATAACACAGGTTCCCGTAAAATATTTGAGTATGCTCTGGCAAGCTCGCATTCAGAGAGACTCTTTAAAACAGAAGATGATCGTTCGTCTCATGACTGGATTAATTTGCTGGATTTTCCTAATCGAAAAAGTCCGCAAGAACGTACTGAGACCGTGATACAGCTTCTAAAGAACCTTACCCCACCTACGGCATTTTTTGTCTGTTTAATGAACAGGGAACATGAAGATTACATAGCGGTTAAGAATTACTTTGATTGTGTTATAACACCCGTTATGGAGGATGTACTCGGGTACCGTATGGTCATTGTTGATGGTAGCCAGGGTTATGAACATGCGAACGTCAACCAGGAAGTCTTTGAACGACTTCACCGAAGCCGCGTGGTGATTGCAGATCTTACGGGGTCAAGACCGAACTGCTTCCTTGAGCTGGGATATGCATTAGGAAGAGGGCATTCCACAATGATACTGGCCAAGGAAGGGACTGAGTTACCGTTTGATATTCAGACTGTATCAGCCCACAAGTGGAGAGATGAAGGTATGGTTGAAGACAAAAAGCGTGAATTCCTTGCACACTGGAATTCAATTAAATCCCGCTCGACAATAGTCTCAATGGATCCGTTAATGCCATGAAAGTTAAAAAAGAAATTTTCATCTCTGTTGATATAGAAGCCTCCGGCCCGGTTCCCGGAAAATACAGTTTGCTCAGTATTGGAGCATGTCTGGCATCTGATACGGATGTGAACTTCTCATGCGAACTCAAACCGACAACATCCGAATTTATTCCTGCTGCACTCGAAATAACCGGACTTACACTTGAAGAACTGGAGGACAGAGGCCTTCCACCACAAGAGGCAATGCTGGCTTTCAAACATTGGATAGACCAAGTGACGTCGCCAAATGATATCCCTGTCTTTGTTGGCCTGAATGCCCCCTTTGACTGGTCTTTCATTAACTATTATTTTCACGTTTACCTTGGCGAAAATCCATTTGGCTTTAGCGCACTTGATATTAAAGCATTGTTTATGGGTCGACTGGCAATGTCATGGTCCGAAAGTAAATCATCTCATATGACGAAAGTACTCGATGTACCAATGACCGCTAATCATAATGCACTGAAAGATGCAATATTTCAGGCCAATTTGTTCAGTGCGGTTTTGAAATTTAAATAATTTAAAGTTTTGAGGCTGTCATGCAGAACCAAGAACTGCTAGTTGAGCATTATCATAAAACTTATGATTTAACGTTTTCGGTATGGGAAAGCAGGAATCAGTCACTGCTTATTTTGTTGGCTGTTGTCGGCTTTTCGACACTACTGACCTTTAATGTCTCTGAGGCACAACCATTACTTGTTGATATCATTGCAAAATTATGCGGAATTACAAGCGACGAACGAATAAAGGAGCTTAAGAATAGCTTTCCCTATGGTGTCATACAAAGCATATTCATAATAGTAGTTTTTTATCTTACATTAAATCTTTACCATAAGACTTGTTTTATAAGACGCAGTTATGAGTACTTAAGTGGTCTTGAAACTGATATAAGATTAGCATTAAACCTACCGACCGGTAGTGTAGGTTTTACACGAGAAGGTGATTTTTATAATAAAAATCGAACATTTTCATCTTTTATGACAGGTCTGAGTTATGTCCTCATTCTGGGTGTCTTACTGGTTTCCTTTCTCGGTATGCGCCTGAAAAATGACTGGCATGCCCAAGACTACTTTATCCTCATTCCAGATGCATGTCTGACATTGGGCATAATGTACTTCTTTACTGCTTATGCTCATACTTCATTAAAAAAGTGAAATGTGTAAATTATACCAGCGAATTGTTCAATCACTGCGACAGTAAATTACTCCGTCCGGTAACAGCTGCGAGCATACCTTACTCTGCATTATCCCTGAACATTCAGAGGCCTGCTTCTTCAATTTTCAGTGCTGGTTATCATGAAAATCCTGCTTGCTTCACAATTCAGGAAATAACTCGCACCAGGATCGATGCAGATCCTGGGTGCGAAGGAGAGGCTACTGCATTTGTGCATCATGTGTCTTACATCCATTTTTTACAGCCTATAGTATGTAAATGTGGGTTAACAGTTTATAGGCAGTTTTTAGCCCGGAGCATTTATCCTTGTTAATCTTCTCGTCAGGAAATCCAGTTTCGATCCCTTTCTGCTTATCCTCCTGAATCTCTTCCTTTCGTTTCAGTCGGCGTACACGGCACCGGCAATTATGATGAGTCAGAAAAGACAGGTCCGCAACGACCAGCTACGCAATGAAATGGAGTCCAATATTGATGTTAAGGCAAATCTTGAACGTAAGCGTCATTTCAGGACCGTCTGGCAGATCCTGAAATTCCTGAGAGGATACCTCCGGAGGCAAGTTGGCCAGGTAGCCCTACAGCTGAAGCGTATGTCGGCCAGCGCTACATAATCAGTGTGACGATCAGGTACCCGTAACACGAATTACGGGCGGGGTGTACTATCGTCTGCTATCAACCGGGCTACCCGGGACTGCCTGAGCGCGTCGTGTGCATGAAGGACTGTCACCTATATTGCAATTTTTTCGGGGGCCGGTAATTGAAACCACATGCCTGACGCTTTACTACGATTGCGTCTAGCATCAGGGGAAGCTGGGAAATACTATCCCATCATCTTAGTGGCCATTTCATTTTGGCCAGCGAAAACCGGGGCATGTTAAATGCCCCGGTTTTCGTTTTCCTGCCTGAATGACAGTGTAAAATGAGCTGATCGTCAGCTGATAAACCGTCTATCCCCAGTATTCTCTGAATAAAGCCAGTGCAATTAAATTGTTAAATCCTGCGGATTACATTTTTACTGTCATGCTATTTGGTTTTAGTCATAACGATGAGTTCCCAGGCAATGTCGCCATGAGAAGGATTATGCTGTCTGTGATTCTGAGGAGGCAGGGGATCACCTTTGTTACAGATAACTTCATCACCACAATTGTAGCAGCGATAAATACCTGATTCCGGACATGTAGCTGCCGGAGAAAATAATGAACGCCATACGCTACCTTCAGGCTCAGAAGTTTCTTCCAGATGTTTTTTCGTACTCTGCACGTAAAAAACCATCTGCACATTCCTTTATTTGAGTTGAACAACCATTTTCAGAATAAAGTTTCCAGGTAATTTTTCAATGAAGAAATTAATGTTTTAACTGAAAAATACAAAGAATCTGTCCCGGAAGAACCTTTCAGCGTTGCTGTTAGTTACCCGGATGAAACATTCAGGCTTCTGCGTTGAACCTTGCTCCAGTAGCGCATCGAAGGATGTCGTTCAGGCACTATGCCTGAAATAAACAGAAAGTTCCTGCGGTCAGATACCCTGCATTTGTATCATCGCTATTTCCTTTTATTCACTATATTAAAACCCGCTCAAAGCAGATATGTCAGCGTGTTTATCTGCGGAATATGGGATCTCGCGGTGTAAAGCCAGTAAACAGCAACGATTCTGATGTCAGTGTAAGCGCACCATGATCCGATTTATCAGACATGCCCCTGAATTTTACTTTATGAAAGGCGCTATATTGTCTTTATCAACCAGTATCGGGGAGAAGGTATGGCCAGAATAATACATTCCACCGGCGTAACCTTTGGTGTAACGCCCAGCCCCATTGAAAAGTCTGTAGAGTACAGCGCTGGAGTTCAATGCCCTGAGGGGCTGCCTGCGCTCTATGATAAAACGGGTCATTTTGTTGAAATCGTCAATCACTGGCTTCTTGATCTAAAAACAGTCAGCAGGCTCGTTGACATCAACACAGCAGCCAAAGCAATGCTGCGTTACTGGAGATTCCTCGAGCGCGGAAACCTGGAATGGGATCACTTCCCTCCCGTAAACCGGCTTAAACCAACATACCGGTTCAGGTCAGAAGACCTGCTCTCTGCAGCCAGAGAGGGCAAAATGGCATTCTCAACTGCTAATAGCTGCATCGGGCAGGTGGTACGATTTTATATCTGGGCGATAGAAAACCATCATCTTGTTATCTCAAGTGAAAATGAAGCTCCTTTTAAACTGGAGTTTGTGGCTCGTCAGAACAACGGGATGCTGGCGCACCTCAGACCCCGCGTCCTCATACAAACGAGTGACCTGCGTATCCGGGTTCCCCGACATGCCAATCCGGCAGTTTCTTCGTTAACCCCGCTGTCAATGGAACACCTCAGCCTGATGGCTGCACACCTGAACAATCAGTCGCATGAATTCATATTGATGTCACTGCTTGCCTGTGAAAGTGGCCTGAGACTGAGAGAGGCATGTAGCTTTACCGTGAATGCGCTACAGGAGGCCAGACCGGCCAGTGAGCTAAAATCCCGCTATCACATTACTATCGGTCCCCGTAATGGGGTTGAAACCAAGTTTGGTAAAACACGAACTATCGAAGCTTCTGCGACACTGTTGAACCTGTTACGGCATTACGCATTATCCGAAAGGCGAGGAAAAAGGCTCTCCCGATGGGAGAAGCAATTCCGGCAGGTATCAACGGATCTCCCGGATGCCCCCTTGGGCGGGGCGGATAACCGTGAAATTTATCCCCGCTTTGAGCCCGTTTTTATAAGCCAGCAGGGCAATCCTGTCCGACCGGAAGTACTCAATGCACGATGGGGCACGTTTCGCAATATGCTGCGCCAAAAGGATTCTGGCTTTCGTTACCGGTTTCACGATTTACGGAGTACGTATGCCACCTATCGGCTTCACAGCTTATTTGAAAGTGGGTTGTCCGAAGGGGAAGCACTGGATTGTCTGATGGGCTGGATGGGACATCAGAATGAGAGCACAACATTCAAATATATTCGCTTTCTGAAAATGAATGAGACTCTGAAATTTGCTTTTTCGATACTGGATACGGTCATGAGCCGCATCTCAGAAGCTGACCATGATGGGCAACTTTAAATGAGTTCAGGACAAAATGCATCCCTGGTGCTGCGCCTTCGCAATGGCGGTTATCGTGACATAACAATAGACTTTGATTGTTATAACTTCCGTGGATTTCCGGCTAAAGAACTCTGCAGCCCATCGCTAAGCGTTCTGCGCCCGATCAGTGCTGAATCGCTATTCCTTGCTTTCCGGGATGCTGATTATGCAGAGGCAACAAAATGTTTCCTTTTAGCCAACCTCAAAAAATATGTCGAATACTGCGACAACATATCACTACCTGTTTTCTCACATGAATCAGTCCTGACCTATGGCGGATACATTGTTCAGAGGAATAAAATAGGTGAGTTAAGAAACAGCACGTGTACTCTTACCCTCTCATCGATTAAACGGTGCTTCATTTTACTGGGCAAGCCGGGTTACTGGTTTGATTCAATCCCAACGTTGGGTAAATCTCAGGCAACGCCGCATAAAGCCTACAGTGATAACGATTTGAAAAAGCTGCTCCCGCTATTGCGAGCCCTTTTCAAACAACTCTCCGCCCAATTTTTGAAAGATCCGGATTATTATCTCTTCGCGGCGAATAACAAACCGACAATGACATTTGTGTGGAAAGGTTCGGTTTTTACGCTTTACGGAACCGTCAGCAAGATGATGGCCGCTGCGACTTATCTACTTTCCTATTACACCTGGGCAAACACAACGTCACTGCTGGCCATTAAGCGGCCAGATGAAACCACTCTTTCAACAAAAGAAAAGTGGTATCAGATGCCTGTCTTCAAACGCCGTGCTTTCAGGATCATCACACTCAGATTCGGTGCCCACGGACAGCTCAATATTCCTAAATATTCGCTTGAGTTCTTCAATCAGCTATTAAAAATCTCAGATATCATTGCTGAACACTGGGCTGGAGAGGCCCCCCCCAGACTTATGATAACCATCAGGGACTCTCAGGCATCATCTTTAAGGGCGGAGGAACTATCGCGGTTTAACCTATTCCTTCGCAATAATTTTCACCTGGAAGATGACCAGGGAAAGCAACTAAGAGCAGTCATCTCTCGTTTTCGCGCTACCGGTAGCCAGATGATGCAACTACATCATAGTCCCGCAATGGTGGCTGAGCTTCTGGGAAATACCCCCCGGACGATACGCAGGCATTATTCCGAAGGAAATGTGTTTGATAACCAGTCTATGCTCCAGGATGCCGTCACTGTCATGGCAGATAAAGCCCAATACGGCGAAAATACGGAGCAGGCAAAACGTCGCAGGAAAGAAATACTGGGGGTAGAAATTCTGGCTTACGAGAACCTGCTAAAGATGCATATCCCGCCCATGAAACAGGCTCATGGCAGCTATTGCCAAAGCCCCTTTGGTGAACAGGCCGAGAAATTCCTCTCGCGGGTACGCAGACACGGCCTACTTTCTACAGAGAAATTTGCCTGTTCCGATCTGATGAAATGCTTTTCCTGTCCCCATCAGATAATTGTCGCTGAAGTCTGCGATATCTGGTGCCTGATGAGTTTTAAAGAATGCCTGGAAGAGAGTATTTATCGGCATGTGGACCACCGGCATTTTTATCAGAACTACGCCTCTGTTCTTTCTGCCATCGACAGCATTCTGAACCGTATTGATAAGAAAATTCTGCAGGAAGCAACCTTCAAACTCCGGGACGACGGCCCACATCCACTCTGGCAGGAACCCATTGCCTTTCTTCCGCAAGCCACTTCGGAGGCACCTTGAGCAAAAGCACACTGACAATTCTGTTGCCTCACGATCTCGAAGAGCAGCAATGCCCCGAGGTACTTGATGTTATTGCCCTGCACAAAGCACAACAGCAAAACAGACTGGACGCAGTTACAATTTGCAGGAATGAGTCCGGCAATGTTATTGCAAAATTTGGTGATCTAAGCTGGGATT
The DNA here is from genome assembly GCF_002607755.1 of Serratia sp. BW106. Lineage (NCBI taxonomy): Bacteria > Pseudomonadati > Pseudomonadota > Gammaproteobacteria > Enterobacterales > Yersiniaceae > Serratia > Serratia sp. BW106. The sequence goes on along the minus strand of NZ_MCGS01000014.1, from coordinate 7,322 downwards.
GCTCACGACTGGTCACAACCAAAAATGCATCACACCGAAAAATTGATTTTTCAGAATTCCAGCCGCACCCAGCCCTGTTATATGAGCTGAAACTTATTTGCTACGGATGGATGTTTACCCAAAATCTGCAGTACAGTGCGCCGACCAAAATGTCGACGATCATTGGTCGCATTTCTGGGCTGAAAATGAGCTACCGCTTTCTTGCAGAAAGCGGTTTAAACAGCATTCGTGCACTCGATGCACCAATACAATGGGCAAAGTTCCTTTCATTCCTTGAGGCCCAGAGAAAAAGCGCGGGGACACTGGTACATATTCTGTGCGCAATACAGCAAGCTCGCCGCTTGTTTCCCTGGCTGGAATATGACAGTTCAGACATGAGTTTCAGCCCGGTGACCCTGAGCAAGAAACTTTGCCGCCCGGAGGCGACGGAGCGGGAACAAACACTGGCTATTCCGGAGCGTCTTGCTGATAAGTTGTTACAGCACGCGGTAAATCTGGTGGAAACTGCGTGGCCTTACAGAACAAGGCTTGGCGAAACTGAACGCCTGCTTCAGGAAAATTATGAAGCAGGTGAGCAGGCCGTAAACGAGAAAATACGTACCGGTGTCTGGAAATGGCTGAATGAAAAAAAAGGGAGCGCTGAGTTCAAACATCATTTTGCAAAAGAGGCCGTTTACTTAGCACCACAAAAATCGCGCGATATTATTGCCCGGCAACTGTCCGGCTACCCGGATTGCCCGGCCATAGCCAATGGTATCTGGTGGTACAAATACCGCGCGAATTTGTTTTCAGCCTGCTTTGTCTGCTGCGCTGCATTTTCGGGCATGCGGGAAAGTGAGCTTTTTGAACTGACTCCTTACAGCTATTACAGCGCAACCTATAACGGCAGAACGTTTCATTTCCTGAAAGCCAAGACTCATAAAATGGGTGAAAAGCACACTGAATGGGTGGTTGCTCCCATTGTACAAAAAGTGATTGAACTCGTGGCTGCACTGTCGGAGCATTTGCGCACGCAGCTCCAGGAGCACGCTGTCACTGCTCGCGAAAAGGAGCTAGCCCACAGTCTGTGGCTTTCACAGGGCCAGCGTTCCACTCAGCCCAAGCGGGTTGCTAACTGGAACCTGCGTCTTGCAGATTATTCCCGGCTGGCGGGCCTGCATGTCAGCCAGGAAGACTACGATGAGTGTTTGCGCGCTAACCCCAACAGCCAAGAAAGGATCAGGAACCATGTACAAATCGGGAAGTGCTGGAAACTGTCGCCTCATCAATTCAGGCGGACACTCGCCTTCTTCACCATAAAGAACAGACTCGGAAATGCTATTGCCATCAAACAACAATTCAAACATCTCTATCTCCAGATGTCTGAGTGGTATTGCGAAGGCGGCATTCCTTCCCGGCTGCATAATGTGGAAATCGATACAGAACTCCAGAAGATGATAGATACGGCAGGGAATGAGCAGATTGCTCAGAAATACTGGAGCTGGTTTAAGGGGAGTGGCGTTTTATCAGGCAGTCATGGAAAAGACATCGTGAAAATGCGAAATGACCTTCCTCTCGTTTACCGCAACTGGGAAAGCCTTCTGAAACAGGTGAAAGAAAAAAGGCTGACACTTCATGGCACCCTGCATGCCTATTGTAAAAATGGTTATGACTGTGACATGGGCGGCGTAATCAACCCGGCTTTCTGTGTCGATTGCGGCTCACATGGCAGCATTATCGATGAAGAACAGGCGATATGGTGGAAGAACAAGCATGACAACCTGACCCGCTGGCTGACCGATAATCCCGGCGCTTCTGTTGCAGAATTTACTCACTGCATGACGCAAATTCGAGCGGCTGAGAAAGTCATGACGGACTTTTCTGTCAGTTTCGCTCCTTATCAGTCTGAACCCCGGGTAAGAACCGATGAGTAAAAGAGATAACACCTTGCTAATCCTTGAAGAGGCGCTGGCTCGTGTTCTGAGCGGCGATACCCGACGGATCCCCCCGACCAGAAAACTCAGTGCCCGTGCCGTTGAGACAGAGGCTGGCCTTAGCAACGGAAGTGCATATTATTACCCTGAATTTATAGAAAAGATTTCGACACTCAAACACAAGTCTGATCCATCAGTACCACCCCGCAGCTCCGCAAGCAGAATGGGAAAATGGAAGGAAAAAGCGCAGGAAGCGGAACGTCTTAAAAGTAAGTTTCGTGGAGAATGTAACGAGTTGAAGCAACTGAATGCACAGATAGCTGCAGATCAATACCGGCAAATGATGGCCCTGCAGGAAGCAATACAAAAAATAACAGAACTGGAAAAAATCATCGAAAATCTCAATGCAGAACTGATTGATACCCGGCGGCGAAATATTAAGCGAATTTAGTTGCCAGGCAGATCTCTGCGTTATCTGTGACTTCTGGCTACCCATCAGTGAGGCATAAGAAAAGGTGATCCTGGTAGCCAACGGGAAACGGGTAACAAAGCCACCAGAAGCACACGGGAGAGATTTTAGCGCAACAGGCATGGGGCAATGCAACCCCTCTGCACAGAAGTGTATCTTTCGTGCATCAGGCTGAACGTCATCATGGTAAGCAGCAGGATTTTCCGAGCCATCATGAAGAATGCTGCGGAAGAGTAATTTAATGCAAAGGGGAGAATATGAATAAAGGAAAAGTAACTTTTCTTTCTGAGCAACATCCCGTGAAATGCTGGCCATTATCAAGCGGAAAGCTAGTCAGAGCAGCACAGGGTTATAGTACGGGTATGCTTGCTGGCGTTTATCCGGCCCTAATTAGCAGCAAAATTAAAGAACTAAAAGCCGTTCAGGATTGCAGATCATGACCAGTAAAGATTTACATCTAAAAGCTGTAGCGCTTTTTGAAGGAAACCAAGATGCCGCTTTGAAATGGTTCAACGCCCCGAACAGAGCATTAGACTGGAAAACACCTACTGAGGTCATTGGTACCGAAGAAGGAAAATTAATGGTTGTTTCATTAATTTTGCGTATAGAACATGGGGTCTACTCTTAAGCTTGGAGTGCTCATACAACCGCATGCATTTCTCACTCTCATGGTCAGGTGAGATGGAAATACCGCCGGGACCGATTACAGGGCATTTCAGTGTAATTGCCCTCGTCATTTCGCATCGTATACGTTACATATACGGCATTTTTTAGTGTTTTTGTAATGTATACGATGCGAAAAATGTACGTATGAAGATGCTCTCCTACATAAGTCCCCCTACCACTTCATCCCTCGATTTCTTTCAATTTACATCCTAAAAAACAGGGCTAAACGGCCAGAGACACCAGCTTCAAATGTTACAATCTGGTTATTGCCCATACCAAAGAGCTTGTTGACATGCCTGATTTGATTCCAACTCTGAAAAAAATATTTTTTCTGAAAAAATCAAACAACACACATAATTCATTGATTTATCTTAATTCTCAGAATAATAAATTTAGATGGTGTATGGGTATTGCGTCACCATGCGCTAAGCGCGAAAATCAGCGCAAACCGAGGCCAGGGCAATCCCTGGCCTTTTCTTTTCGTGCTCTTTACCGTTCCCTTCAACACAAATTTTTATTTTCTGCCATTATTTTGCCTGATCAATGAGCGGAGCTCATGCAAGCATCCGCGACTCTGGAGAACACCGATGCTGTTCAAGCTATTTAAAAACATCACGTTGGCTTTTTTTGCGTTGATGGTCGTCCAATCCAGTGCGCTGAGTTTTACTCTGGAAGTCTCGGGCAACATCAAAAACACCACCGACCCGGTAAAGAAAAGCTATCTGTTTACCGATAAACAACTGTTGGCAATGCCGGTGCAGAGCATCACCACCTCAACCTCCTGGACGCCGCAAAGAAAGTTCGAAGGGATTGCTGTGGCGGACATTTTGGCGCGTGTGGGCGCCAAAGGCAGCACGCTGACGTTTTATGCGCTGAACGATTATTACATCGACGTGCCGCTGTCCGACGTCGAAAAATACAATATGATTTTGGCCTACAAGATGGACGGCGTAATGCTGAAGGTCAGAAACTTCGGACCGCTATTTTTGGTTTATCCCAGGGATGCCGCAGGGCCTGAGTTGAATTCCCCGCTCTACAACTCACGCTTTATCTGGCAAGTGGACAGGATTGTGATCAAATGAAGCTCACAGGGTTTAAAAACAGCAGCAGGCTGGCGATCCCGGCGATTTTTGCCGCCTTGTTTCTGGTGGCCTCGACGGTAACGCTGTATTACTACAGTGCGACCCTGTCAAAGAAAGGGTTGTATGCTATTGCCGGTACTCAGGAAAATTACTCCTGGTCGATCGCCAAATTCTCCATCAAGCTGGCCGAGTTTGATACGCTGGTCGAACAGCTGAAAAATGCACCGCAGGTGGATGCCGAGGATCTGCGGCTTAAATTTGAAATCCTTTATTCCCGTTTTTACGTGCTGGAAACGGTGTCCGAATCCACCCAGCCACTGTACGCCGAACCGGGTTATCCCGAGGTGGTCGCACACATGCGGGCGAAAATGGATCAGATTGATACTCTGCTGAACAGCCCAAAGATTGATTTCTCGTTGATTTCGCAGGCCATGCGGCAGATCAAGCCTTACGCGATTGAGATGGCCAACCTGACCGACCACGCCGAAGTGAAGCAACGCACCGCCGCCTACGAAGACTATATCGAAAAACGACATATCATTTTTTACGGTCTGGTGATCGTGATGTTCTCGGTGATCGCCTTGATTGCCATCACTCTGATTGTGCTACGTCAACAACGCCTGACCATCCGCCAACAGGCCAAGGCAATTGAGGCGGAGAAAGCCACCCGCACCAAAAATGCCTTTCTGGGGGCTATCGGTCATGAGTTACGCACCTCGCTGCAGAGCATTATGTCCGCCATTGATGTGCTGGTGAATACCAAGGTGTCAACGGAGCATGCAGATACCTTCCAGCGGCTGGAAACCGCCGCCCAGCAAATTGAAAGCCAAATGAAAGATCTGACCGATTATGCCCATCTGGACAGCGGTATGATGGAACTGCGCATTGCCTCCTTCGACGTCCAACGGCTGGTCGAGGAAACGGCTAACGAAATCAATATGCTGCGCCAGAAAGATCAGGTGACGCTGCTGTGTGAGGTGGAGTGCGGTCATCTGCAGATACATTCTGACCCGCTGCGCATCAGGCAGATTATCGTCAACCTGCTGACCAACGCGTTCAAGTACACCGAAAGCGGTACCATCACGCTGTACAGCAGCCTGCGACGCCAGCCGACCGGCAATTCGTTGATTATTGAAGTTACCGACACCGGCATCGGAATCGAAAAAGAGATGCTTGACCAGATATTCCGGCCTTTCACCCAGTTGGACCAATCCCATACCCGGCAGTATGGCGGCGTCGGGATGGGGCTGGCGATTGTGCATGGGCTGGTCACGCTGCTCGACGGCAGCATTACCGTCTACAGCGATATCAAAAAAGGCAGTACCTTTATCGTCAGTATTCCGGTCGAGGTCAGCGACGATCAACAACTGGACGAAATACCGCACCACCACCAGGGTCTGCTGCGCAAACAGCAGCATGTTTTGGTGGTTGATGACAACAAATCGGTGAGTGACGCTTTCGCTGCGCTATTGGACAAACTCGGCTATCAATATGAACTGTGCAACTCGTCGGAACGGGCGCTGCAAAAGCTGCTCAGGCGCCCTTACGACGCATTGCTGCTGGACTTGCAAATGCCCGGCATTGACGGTGCCGCGCTGGCGAAACAACTGCGTAGCCAGCGGGGCCCCAATCGCCAAATCCCGATTGTCGGTATCAGCGCTTATAGCCCGGAACAGCTGGCTGCCGAGCAGCGGGCGCTGTTCGACAACTATTTAATGAAGCCGGTGCGGTTGGACGCCTTGTCATCCGCACTGGCCTCACTGCTGATCGCTAAAGGTTAAAACACCGCAGCAGCGCGGCTTCGATCACATGGAGCCGTACTGGCTTTTCATAAGGACCCAGCACGTCATAATCACGCATCGCCCTGGCGATTTCAGACTCACGCTGATCGGTGCCCAGTTGGCCGGTCAGCACCAGGACTGGCGCATCCGGGTTGTCTGAAGCGCGGATGGTTTCAATGCATTGGTCTGCCGTTTCCTGGCCGATCAGCCAGTCGACCACATAACCGTCGAACAGGCTCTGCTGCAACGCCAGGCAAAAACTGCTGACGTCATAAAACGCCACCGCATGGAAACCCCGCCCGTTCAGGTATTTTGTCAGTTCATCGGCCGCCTGATGTGAATCATCCAGGACCGCAATGCTCAAACGCTCGTCTTCGACGGCGGCTGGGCGAACCTCGATCAGTTCCACGCTGTAACGCTGGCCCTGCGGCGCATCATCCGCACGATAAACACACCATTGCCCTGCCTGTTGCAGCGCGACATATTCCGACGTCCTTCCGCCAACCAGCTCATGGCCGATATAGCCGACACAGGCTAACTCCGCACCGCCGACGTAAAAGATGGCATCTCGTGCAATAGTTTGCGCGGAGATGTCATTTTCAGTACCGAGATCCACGATCGCTGACGGCGTCTCCCCTAATGCCGCCGCAACGTTGTTAATCTGCTCCAGAGTCCAGGGACTTTGCCCCTTCAGCTTACGGTGCGCATGCGAAAAACTCAGATCCAGAATACGGCTGAGCTCTTTAGCATGCTGACGCTTGCCAATCCCATAATGTACAAACAGTTCCCTGACCCGGTTTGCAATCGACTGTGAATCGAATTTTTGGTGATTGTTATCCATTTTTTCCTTCGATTTTTTTTGCTGTTTTTTCAGTCGTTTTCATACTTGCCGTGCAAAAAAGCGATCCAAAACTGGTATATCATACAATGTACAATCTAAACATTGCTTGACATACCACATCATATAGTCAAACATGGTATCAGAAGAGACACACAGCAACACCACAATAAAAATATAACAATAGTAAGAACGCATCACCAATAATCACAATGACACCAGGGAAAGCTCGTTTCGATTACGGCGCAGAGAGAATGTATGCAACAGACCCTCGCCGTAAATGGGCCGTAAGCGCTAAACTGTTTTACCGCGTTTTGAACCGGGATCCGCAAGGGTCCCGTTTTTTTTGTCGTTTTTACCGCAAAGCGGCGTGATACATCATACGTGCTCCCTCCGTCATCACCCCGTTAAAATCCAAAAAAATAGGGCCAGCAAGCTGACCCCAGGGTTTCAGTAACAGGATTTAAGTTCGTTGGATCAGAACTTCCAGGTGAAACCGGCGTTGACGCTGTTGTCCTGGTAGTTTTGCGACAGCAGGCCACCGTAGCCCAGCGACAGCGTGGCATTCTTGTT
>NZ_MCGS01000013.1:0-1425 GCF_002607755.1 Serratia sp. BW106 | reverse complement strand
AACTGAACCCCAAATGTTGGATAGTCATCTGACATTTGGAGGTGCAGTTTTATGAAGTTTAAGTATTCGCTCCAGTTCAAACTCGATGCCGTCAGGTATTATCTTGCCGGATTAGGTAGTCAAAAGCAGACGGCTAACAAGTTTTCTGTTGCTCACGTTCAACTTCGTAGGTGGATTGCCGCCTATCAACATCACGGGGAACAAGGACTACAGGTTGAACACAAGCGACATTACACCCCCGACTTTAAGCTTGCCGTCGTCAAGTTTGCACTTTCAAATCCACTGTCTTTTGCCGACGTCGCCGCCAAATTCAATATTCCCTCATATCTCACACCGGAACACTGGGTTAAGCTTTATCAGGAGAAAGGGGCCGAAGCCCTCAAACTGAATAAGCGTGGTCGCCGAATGTCTCAACATCCTAAAACTCCCCATGCCGACAAGTCACCTGATGAACTGACGCCCGAAGAAATGCGGGAGGAAATCGCGTTTTTACGTGCACAGAATGACTACATAAAAAAGTTGAGAGCCTTGATGCAACAAAACGATGCCCTAGCACGTCGGAAAGAGCAAAAATAGTCACGGCATTGAGGCAAGAACACCGTTTAGAGATCCTGCTGAAGGCCGGGGACCTGGCACGCAGTACGTATTATTATTGCTGTAAGAGCCAGCGAGCGCCGGATAAGTACAGTGAAGTTAAACAGCAGGTGATGGCGGTGTTTAACGAACATAAAGGCCGTTATGGCTATCGCCGCGTGACCTGCGTTATCCGAAGAATGGGATATTGTTTAAACCATAAAACCGTCCAGAAACTGATGGGCATGCTACAACTGAGATCAGCAGTACGTCGTAAAAGGTATCACTCGTACAAGGGAAATGTCGGGAAGGTAGCCCCTAATATCCTGCAGCGTGATTTTAGCGCGCAGCGGCCCAATCAAAAGTGGGTAACGGATGTAACGGAGTTCCGGGTGGGGGAGAAAAAGCTGTATTTATCCCCGGTCCTCGACTTGTACAACGGCGAAATCGTCGCTTATGAAGTTGCCCAAAAGCCGGTGTTTACGCTGGTTAAAACGATGTTGAACAAAGCGTTAAGCACACTGACAGCGGGAGAACGGCCCTTGCTACACAGTGACCAGGGTTGGCAATACCAGATGGCAGCTTATCAGCATGAGTTACGGAGTCATGGGATAGAACAGAGCATGTCCCGCAAGGGAAACTGTCTGGACAATGCAGTAATGGAAAACTTCTTCGGTCATCTGAAAGCGGAACTGTATTACTTACAACACTTTGATAATGTGGAGCAACTATCACAAGAGATAGTAAGCTACATTGATTATTACAATAATCGTCGCATCAAGCAGAAACTAAAAGGCCTGAGTCCCGTGGAATACAGAACGCAGGCCTTGAGTGCGACATAAATTTAAATCG